>JAATGT010000103.1 GCA_015654525.1 Bacteroidales bacterium | reverse complement strand
TTCGTGGGCAGTGAAGGATTCGAACCTCCGAAGTCGAAAGACAGCTGAGTTACAGTCAGCCCCAGTTGGCCACTTTGGTAACTGCCCAATTCTACGTTTGTATGAAAAAGCAAAGAACGCTGAGCCTCTTGTCGGATTCGAACCAACGACCCCGAGATTACAAATCACGTGCTCTGGCCAACTGAGCTAAAGAGGCAATCTGCTATAATATAGCGTTTTTGGCGTTTAAAAAGCCGTTTGAACACTGCTATTCAAACGGCTTGCAAATGTACGAATATATTTTGGACTACAAAACATTTCGTGGAATATTTTAGTTTTTAGTCGATTTTTCTTTGTATTTGCGTATCTGTTTCTCTATAGCTTCGAGAGTTAGGTCTATGGCTTCTTCGAATGAATCACAAGTTTTGGAGGCGAAAAAATCAACACTTGGGATCGATACTTTTATTTCAGCCTCTTTATTAGTTGCTGTTTCAGGTTTTACAACCTTTAGATAAATATCTAAGTTTACAATCTCATCAAAAAATTTTTCTAATTTCAATGATTTCTTGTTAATGTAAGATTCTAGTGTGGTAGTTGCATCAAAATTGATAGATTGAATTCGTAGTTTCATAATAGCCTCCTTTTTTATTTTGCTCTTGGATGAGCTTGTTTATATATATTGTATAATTCTTCGAAACTCGTATGTGTGTATACCTGCGTTGCAGCCAGACTGCTGTGTCCAAGCAATTCCTTTACGGCGTTAATGTCGGCTCCGCCATTAAGTAAGCTGGTTGCGAAAGTATGACGAAGTACATGCGGGCTTCTTTTGTGTAAACTACTTATTTCCGACATGGTGTTGTGTATAATGTTGTACACCAGTTTCGGATACATTCTTTTCCCGTTTTTTCGTATAAATAAATATGGTTCGAATTTGTCTACCGATTTGTCTCTTAAAGTAATATAGCGTTCTATACTCTTGCTTAATGATTTATCAATGGGAATGATACGTTGTTTGTTTCGTTTCCCTATGACTTTGATATTTCCTTCAGTTAAATCAATATCTTTATCTTCAATGTTGATCAGTTCAGAACTGCGTATTCCAGTCAGATAAAAAACTTCCAGAATTAATTGATTTCTAATAAAGTCAAAGCTTTCAGGGGTAAATGAACTATCTAATGCAACGTTCATTTCATTTTCTTTAAAAAACGCGGGAAGCGGTTTCTTTGTTTTAGGTAAAATGATTTTTAACGTTGGGTTTTTGTTTGTGTAAGCTCGCAATAATAGGAATCGCCAAAAGGATTTGAGAGTAGATATTTTTCGAGATAGAGTTCTGGCAGAAATTTCATTGTTCATTAATGAAAGAATCCATTGTTGGATTTGCCGGGACTCAATTGTTTCGGGAATGAATTGATCGGGAGTAATTTTCAAAAAATCACAAAATTGAAGAAGGTCGGTATGATATGACAAGACAGTATGAGAAGAGTAATTCTTCTCATACTGTAAATATTGCAGAAATTCATTCATCATAACCGTGTGTTCAATTCTGCAACGAAAATAGTTTAAATAATTCAGGAAAACAAGCTTTCCTTTTTATTATTTTCTATTCTTCGCTTAGATTCTTTTTTTGAACGTAAATCGCGTGCATTTTTTCTTCACGATCTACGATAGAAGGCTTGTCAAAGCACTGACGGCGACGAAGTTCTTTTACAACGCCTGTTTTTTCAAATTTACGTTTGAATTTTTTCAATGCTCTTTCGATGTTTTCGCCTTCTTTTACTGGAACTACGATCATAATTATTAATTATTTAATGTGTTTGTTTCTGATTTTTATTTCGGACTGCAAAGATAGATAATCATTTTGGAATATCCAATATTTTTTTGTTTTCTTGTATGAAAAGGTCTTGATATAGAATATGTGAATGTGATAAAATGAAATGGTCGTTAGAAGCCATTTTTATTAGATTGAGAATTATTCTGTTTGTTCTTCTATACTCTTTGTAATTGTGACTTTGTATTAGGCTGTTGAGCGTGTTATTTAAATCAGGGGTGAGAGAGATCTTTGAAATGAAATGATATAGTCTAAATTTATTGCTTGGTTGCTAACTCTAAATATCAATTTGATATTTAGATGATTGTACTTAAACTAATGTGGCATAAAATTTGTTTTATTGCCAATACTAACTTAAAAATGTAAAAAAATGAGACGATTAAATGGACTTACAGTAATGGCCGTTATATTACTTTCTGTGTCACTATTTTCTAGTTGTGATCTGTACACTTATAGCGCCGTAGGTGTCCAAATGCGCTATGAAAATCCGCAATGGGCTCCTCCTTATTCTGCAGGTGTACGTTATTATTACATTCCAGATATCGAAGCGTATTATGATTTATCTACACGGGAGTTTGTTTATCTTTCAAACGGACAATGGTATTATTCTGCTTCTTGTCCTTCCAATTATACCGGATTTGATTTGAATGACTGTTTTACCGTTGCACTTGATGTTAATATTTACCAACCTTGGATGCATCATCAATACTACGTGTCTCATTATCCAAGATATTACTATCGAGATTACTATGATCACAGTAATATTCCTTATGTGAGAGGGTTTAATGAAAATAGTAAGCGCGCTGTATATTGGTCTGAAAACGAAAGAAGCAGAGCTCGTAGTTGGGACAATGAAGGTTTAAAAACGAATCGCCAGTTTAAATACAATAGAGATGATCGTCAGCAACAAAATGGCAACAGTACTTACAATCGTTCTTCTAGTAATGATGATAGACGAAATCAATCTCAGAGTAATACGAATACAATTACCAGATCGGCGAGCAATAGTAGTATTGGCCGTCAGCAACCCTCCGATGCTGGCGCAGGTAGAGCCACTCAAAAAACGAATTACTATGGTAGTTCTATTGGACAACCAGTAAAGGTGGCGAGACAAATGCGTCAACAAAGCAGATCGGCTTCAAATAGTAACCAAAATAGTAAAAGGATTGAAACCCAGACAGAGAAAAATGACCAAGAAAGGAAGTAGCTGTCCACGTTGAGCGTAAAAATCCCGATTTGTATTTTACAAATCGGGATTTTTTATGCTGTTCGAGCTCGTTATTTAATAATTTCGCTTTTAGGTAGCTGGGCAGTCTAGTATTTCCTTTAATTCTTTCATGCCTTCTGAAGCTCTTTTTTTTATTACAAGAATATTTTTTGTGGGCACATTTACGTCCTGAGGATCGATTAAATAAATGGGAATTCCAGGTTTCGCGTAGTTTATTAATCCTGCAGCCGGATAAACTTGCATGGATGTTCCGATGATAACTAATATATCGGCTATGTTCACCAGACCAATTGCTTGTTCAATTTCTGGCACTGCTTCACCGAACCATACAATATGCGGACGAAGTTGATATCCTTTGGGGCATTTGTCACCCAGATGTGTTTCATAATTATCGGGAGTGAGTTTGAAAACCTCTTCTCCGGGGCCAGAGGAACGGACTTTCATTAATTCGCCGTGCAGATGTATAATATGTGAACTCCCGGCTTGCTCGTGTAGATTATCCACATTTTGGGTTATAATTCTGATATCGTATTGTTTTTCTAGCTCAGCTAAGGCAATATGCCCTGCATTAGGTTTGGCTGCGAGCAACTGTTTACGACGTTCATTATAAAAGTCTAGTACCAATTGTGGATTCCGATGCCAACCTTCAGGTGTTGCTACATCCTGTACGCGATGTTGTTCCCAAAGTCCACCAGCATCTCTGAATGTATTGATGCCACTTTCTGCACTCATTCCGGCACCTGTAAGTACGACTATTTTTTTCATAACTTGTATTTGTATTGTCTGATTACAAAGGTATATAATTATTGAGTACTCGTGGTTAATTCACGTTTTTTTTCTATATTTGTCCAGAAGTTTTTAATAAAAAAATGAATACATTTTTGGGCTTTTCAGGACGAATAGGATGAATTTAGTTTAGTGGAACAGTTTAATGTGTTGAAGAGGAAAATTAAAACTAAGGTGACTTGCCTTATACTGGGCATATGTCATGTAAGGAAGCAGAACAATGAACAATTGAACAATTGAATAAATGGTTTGAAGATACAGGGATATAAAAACAAATTCAAGAACTATGGACGAACTATTCTCAAATAATTATGTCAGGATTATTTTTAGTACATTGGTGATCTATCTGTTTATAGTAGTTGCTATCCGGCTTTTTGGGAAAAAGGAGTTGGCGCAACTTTCTGTTGTAGATATGGTTTTTATTTTGCTTATCAGCAACGCGGTGCAGAATGCTATGGTAGGGCCGGATTCAACACTTTCGGGTGGGTTGGTTGCTGCTACTACGCTGTTTGTTATGAATTATATATTTAAGTCTCTTCAGTACCGTTTCCCTAGGTTTGGAAGGATAGTTGAAGGTGATGCAACTATGTTGATTTATAAAGGCGAAATTCTGGATTCTCATTTGAGAATGGCAAAGATTACTACTGACGAATTACTGGAAGCAGTTCGCGAACATGGAGTCGCTTCGGTTAAAGAGGTTGATCTTGCTATTTTGGAGATTGATGGAAATATCAGTGTACTTTCCAATTCGTACCAGAAAAAAACGGTAAAAAGGCGAAAGTCGCACAAGATTCTGAATAAAATGGAAGGCTGATTTTTGTTTTATTAACGCGTTGTAAAGCAAAGTAGTTAATTGTTTTAACTCATGCTGAGTAGACATACCATAGACATAGTATAGAGCTAAGATAGAGGAGTAATAGAGCTAAGCAATAAGGACGGTTAGATTCAAAAAGGTAAAAAAATCTAAATGCAAGACGACTATTTTAATATTTTAAGAGTTAAGCATTTTACAATGTAATATTTACAATTAATGATTATTTATGAATTATCAATTAAAACCCTGTACGGAAAAACAATTATCTGAAATATTGGCGATTTACAATGATGCAATATTAAATTCCACAGCTCTGTATGAATATAGAACGCGTACATTGGATGTGATAAATGTGTGGTATGCGGACAAATTAAAAGATGGCTATCCGATTGTTGGAGCCTTTGATGCAGATAATACCTTGCTGGGCTTTGCCAGTTACGGTAAGTTTCGCGTTCAGCCGGCTTATAAATATGCTGTGGAGCATTCAGTTTATGTTCGTCCGGATAAACGTGGAGCCGGATTAGGGAAGGTGTTGCTGCATGAAATAGTAAAAAAAGCTGAAGAGCATGGTTTCCATGTGCTCGTAGGTGTAATAGATGCAAAAAATAAAATTAGCATTAAACTTCATGAACAAGAGGGATTTGTTTTAAGCGGCATCATAAAGGAGTCGGGGTATAAATTTGGAAAATGGCTGGATGCAGCATTTTATCAATTGACTCTGAAAACACCAGCAAAGCCAATGGAGGATTAAGAGACTGCTGTCTATGTCTAATATAAAAGAATAAAGATGGAGATTAAAAAGATTAAATGGGGAATTCTAAGTACAGGCTGGATAGCGCATAAATTTGCTCGTGCACTTCAGGCCGTTGAAGGCTCTGAAATTTATGCAGTAGGCTCGCGGACTATGGAGTCGGCGCAGAAGTTTAGTGTTGAGTTTAATATTCCCAAGGCATACGGCAGTTATGATGAGCTGGTGAGCGATCCAGATATTGATGTTATTTATATTGCAACTCCGCATAATCTACATGTCGAAAACACCTTACTTGCTTTGGATCATAATAAACATGTTCTTTGTGAAAAGCCACTTGGAGTTAATCTAAAAGAGGCAACTACATTAATAGAAAGAGCTAAAGAAAAAAATCTGTTTTTGATGGAGGCGATGTGGAGTCGTTTTCTCCCAAATATTATGAAAACAAAGGAGTTAATTGATTCATGTGAAATCGGGGATGTCAAGTTACTGACTGCAACCTTTAGCGTTTTATCGGATAATGGACCTGAACATAGACATTATAATATTGATTTGTGTGGTGGAAGTCTACTGGATATTGGCATTTACAACATTTTTTTGTCTTTGCTGTTATTAGGGGAACCTAAAAAAATTACAGCCATGGCCGGGCTAGATAAACAAGGAGGCGATAATACTTGTAGTTGCACTTTTCAATATGAAAAGGATACATTGGCAGTGATGCATTCTTCTCTTTTAGGCGGGGCTCCAGTTATTGCCGAAATATACGGAACTAAAGCTAAAATTAGTCTTGAACACTTTTGGTTTTGCCCGGGTAATGTTCAATTGACTTATCGCGATGGAAGTGAAAGAATATTTGATTTTAAATATAAGAGCAATGGCTATGATTATGAAGCTGAAGAAGTCGTTAGTTGTATTCGAGCTGGGAAAAAACAAAGTGACTTGTGGAGTTGGGATAATAGTCTCCAGTTAGTCAACCAATTGGATTTAATCCGGAAAGAGTGTGGCATTGTTTATCCACAACATGATTTGTAATGTATTAGTTCTTAATTGCTTTTGGAATTTCCTTATAAAGTCATTTATAATTGAAGACGAAAAAACAATTCCTTTTATTTTAAAGTATAGAGAGTATTTTAGAAATTAATTACTTAGATTGGAAAAAACAATAAATTAAATGAATAAAACAGCATTAATAACAGGTGCTTCGAGTGGTTTGGGAGCTGAATTTGCACGGATACACGCTTCGAAGGGAGATAATTTGGTTTTGGTTGCTCGTGGGGAAGAAAAGATGAATACTTTAAAAGTGGATTTAGAAAAACAATATGCTATCTCGGTATATGTGATAGCTCGAGATTTATCGGAACAATCAGCTTCGCAGGATATTTTTTCTGAGTTACAAACAAAGAGAATGCATATTGATTATTTAGTGAATAATGCTGGTTTTGGGGACTTCGGTTTGTTTGCTGAACGTGATTGGAAAAAGCAAGAGCAAATGATAAATCTAAATGTAATGGCATTAACTCACTTTACTCGTTTGTTTTTACCTGGAATGATTAAGAATAGATTTGGAAAGGTACTCAATATTGCTTCCACAGCAGCCTTTCAGCCAGGGCCGACTATGTCGGTATATTTTGCCTCGAAAGCTTTTGTACTGAGTTTTTCGGAAGCGATAGCCAATGAGCTAAAAGGAACGGGTGTTACAGTTACAGCTTTATGTCCCGGAGCAACTGAAACCGGCTTTAAGGTTGCAGCTTCACTCGATAGTAGTAATTTGTTTAAAGGTTCTGGAATTGCAGGTTCTAAAGAAGTTGCTGAATTTGGCTATAGAGCCATGATGAAAGGAAAAACAGTAGCGGTCCATGGATTCTTAAATACACTTATGTCTCAATCGGTACGGTTTGCCCCTCGAAATATTGTTACTGCTATTGCGCGATTTAAATTGAAAGAAAAATAATCATCATCATTTTTATTGTTGACTTGTTCATGGGAGCAAATCAGGTCCGTTTTTATTGGTATTTTAGCAATAAATTGGCTCTAAGAGAAAAATATTGAGCAAGTTTGTGATATATTTTTCAAAAAACAATGATTTATAATAATATAAGATTATCTTTGTCGAACATTAAAAATAATAAATATCAACAATGAGTAAAGGAACAGTTAAATTCTTCAATGAATCTAAAGGCTTTGGATTCATCAGCGAAGATGGTTCAAAAAAAGAACATTTTGTACACATTTCTGGTTTAATCGATCAAATTCGCGAAGGCGATACCGTTGAATTCGATTTGCAAGAAGGCAAAAAAGGATTGAATGCAGTGAATGTAAAAGTAATTTAGTATATACTATTTGACTTTTGTCACATCTGAGAAGTCTATCATTTGGTTGGTAGACTTTTTTTATATATACCCCCTCCCTTCGTCTCTCTCCGATACTAAAAAATATATTTATATTCATGCCTGTTAATTACATTTAAAATAGGCACTTGCATTTAATCTCTTCGGGAAAATTCCCCGCCACCTGCGGCGAAAATTGTACCTTTGGAGGGAAAAAGCAAATACATTCATAAACCACACAATGTTTCATTGTTATTCTGTGAAATTGTTTGTCTGGCCAATAGATGAGTTGTATTGAGTGACTCTGTTGATATAACTCTGAAGAATATTTGTTTTGGAATATCAAAAAAGTATCAAATATACTCTCTTGAAATAGAAATAGATGATGACCATGTCCATTTTTGATTCAATCGGTTCCAAATGTATAGTCTAACAAAAATAGTGACTATAATAAAGAATATTACCGCAAGGGAAATACTAAGTAAAACCCTAATGAGTAAAGAAGACACTTTCAGGTGGCAAATTTTGGACGGGTGGTTATTTTGTGAACACTGTTAGTAAACACGGAAATGAAGATGTAATTTCAAAATATGTCTATAGAATAAGATGTTTAGAAACAGTATAAAATATTGCATAAGGTTGTGCAATTGTCACTTTTCTAATGAAACTTACGATACTCGGTCCGCTTGTGGCGGGGAGATTCATTCCATATCTAAAATCAAAAGTCTTTAAGTAAAACAATTATGAATCCGCTTTGAATTAGGCAAAAAACATGAATATGAAAAGAAATGAACGACATTTTTTATTTTTTCTACTGATTGCACTCTTTCTTTATTCAAAATCAGTGAATGCTCAGGTACCCGCTTTCGCTGACCAGATTATCAACAGTTTCTCAAAACAATATGTGAATCTTCTGCAAGAAAAGGTTTATCTTCAAACGGATAAACCCTATTACAGCGCCGGTGAAGATATTTGGTTCAAAGCATATCTTTTAAATTCAACAACTCTTGAAAATAGCGCATTGAGTAAATTTGTTTATGTGGAGTTAATCGACAAACGTGATTCGGTGCTTTATAGGGTAAAAATAAAAAATGATATGTTTGGTTTTTCTGGGCATATTACGTTGAAATTAGGAGTTCAGACCGGTTACTATTCGCTCCGGGCTTATACTTGTTGGATGCAAAATTTAGGACGTGATTTCTTTTTTAAGAAGATTATTTTCATAGGAAACACTATTGACGACCGTGTTACAAGTCATATCGTTTATGGAGACCCAGTTGGTGGATTTATACCTGTTAGTGTTGAGTTTACAAACTCATCTCGTGAACCGATTAGAGGAAAGAAAGTGGAACTTGTTCAAAATTGGAAAAGCGCTGATAAAAAGAAATTTCCATTGGTGACAGACAATGATGGTAAAATAAGGTGGCAGATGAAAGTCGATTCGAAAGATAAGTCAAAGAAAAGTATAGATGTATCGATTGAAGATGAAAGATATAAAGGCACGCTTTATGTGCCGGAATTTAGCTCTGGATTTGATGTCCAGTTCTTTCCAGAAAGTGGTGTTCTGTTGAATAATATATTTCAAACTATTGCTTTTAAGGCGATCGGGGAAAATGGTTTGTCAACTTCGGTATCAGGCAAGGTTTTTAATAATAAAAATGAAGAGGTCGCTGATATAACAACTCTTAATAAAGGAATGGGAAGGTTTGCAATGCAGACTCATCCTGGTGAAACATACTATGCAATTGTAAAAAGTGGAGAAGGTATTCGAAAACGATTTGAGTTACCAAAAAGTCATGAAACGGGTGTAGTTATGCGTTTGGTCTACAACAAAGGAAAAATACTGTATGAAGTAACCAATAACACTAATGTACAAGATAAATTGCTTTATTTACTGTTGCACTCGCGAGGGAAAGTATATGCCATTCAATCGCTTCGAAATCTTAGAGGACAAATTTCAGAGTCGTTTCTTCCGGCAGGAATTGCTTCACTTTCTGTTATCGATTCGTTAGGATATACTTACTGCGAACGATTGACTTTTGTAAGAAACTTTAATCTTCCTGTAATTTCTATGGAGAGCAATAAACCGACGTACAGCAAGCATGAACTTGTTGATCTGAATCTGAACTTAAAGTCAGCACTTGGTAAAGCTATCGATGGAAATTTTTCAATAAGCGTCACAGATAGTCATGTCGTAAAACAGGATTCGCTGGCAGATAATATCCAGACAAATTTATTGTTGACTTCTGACATTAAGGGGTATGTAGAGGATCCTAGTTCTTATTTTGTAGATAATACTGCAACAACACGCGAAAAGACTGATGTATTAATGATGACTCAGGGGTGGCATCGTTTTGATACAGCGGATGTGGTGAAATCAGTAAATAATAAACCTAAATTTTATGCTGAAGTTGGTCAGACACTTTCGGGTAAAGTAAAAAACATACTGAATGGTCCGGCAAAGAAGTGTGATGTAATAGCTATCTCATCATCATATAGGAATATGTTTGGAACTTCAAAGACTGATAGTCTTGGTCGCTTTTTGATATCTGGAATTGAATTTCCTGATAGTACGTCTTTTGTGCTGAAAGCAAACAAAGCAGGAAGCTTTGCTGATGTGGAAATAATTCCTGATGTAGATAATTTTCCTGATTCAGAGTCATTCATTCCGGTTTCATTAAAAGCAAATACGCTGACTGATAAAAACGAGTATCTTAAACAAAGTCGGGAAAAGTATTATAACGAAGGTGGAATGTGGGTCATTAGTTTAAATGAAGTGACAGTTAAGGCAAGAAAAAATTCGAATTCGAATGCAAATAAAAGCTATTATACGGGAATGGGTGATTCACAAGTTACAACAGAGCAGCTGGAACTTTATAAGAATTTGAGTTTCACAAATTTGCTGATGACATTTCCTGGTGTTCAGGTTAACGGTGATAAAATATCAATTCGTGGATCAAGCCCATTGATTTTGATCGATGATATGGAAGTACATGATATCTCGGAGTTTTCTTACCTAACTGCAAAGGATTTGGCGAGTGTAGACATTTTCAAAGGTGCGAATACTATCATTTTTGGCTCACGTGGTGCAAATGGAGTTATTGCCATTGCTCTGAAAAAATATGAAAATGTAAAAAACACTTCCCCCTCGACAAGTGTAGCGCGTATCATGCCACTCGGATACCAGAAACCTGTTGAATTTTATACCCCAAAATATGCTATGGGTACCCTTTATAGAAGCCAGGATACAGATTTAAGGACTACTATTTATTGGAACCCCAAACTGGTAGCAGATAAAAATGGGAACATACACGTAAGCTTTTATGCAGCCGACAAAGCAAACAATTATACTGTGATTGTTGAAGGAGTTTCAAATACCGGTGAAATTTGTCGATATGTGGGAGTTCTAAGGCGAGAAGATAAATAAGCGATACTTTGCATAAAAATGCCCTAAAGAATTTTGGTCCTTTAGGGCATTTTAGTTTATCTGGATGTTATACTACTTTATAAACGTCAACATTTTCAACATTAAATGTTTTGATAAATGCAGCATGTCTACGCACTTCCACTTCGCCATAGTTCAGATATACTTCTGCAGATTTCCGGAACAAGTCTTCGTTGTCACGCGAAGCATCGATGATAAGCAGGTAACCCATGATGATGTGCCCTGCCATTTCCACCAATCGACGAGCCTGAAAATCGAGATACTCTTGATTTTTGGCTTCGTTCACACGGATAACAGCATTTGCATACAAATTAGTCATTATTTGTAGACGTTTGCGGAATGATGTAAATTCAGGTTTAATAGATTGAGCATCGTAATCGAGAATCATTTTTAGATAATTTCCCGTGGTTACGTGGCGGATAGCCGCCACTACTTGCAATTGTGAAGTCCCTTCGTAAATGGTCATGATACGTGCATCACGATATAGACGTTCGCAGGCATAATCTTTCATGAAACCCGAACCACCGTGAACCTGAACACAGTCATAAGCATTTTGATTCGCATATTCGCTCGAAAACATTTTAAGCATTGGAGTTAGTGCGTCGGCTAACTTAAGATATTCTTTGTATTCGGCTTTTTCAGTTGTATCTAGTTTGCGTTCGCTTTCAATAGCTTCATAAGCTTTGTAAATGTCTACAAAACGAGTTGTTTCGTAAAGCAAAGCACGCGAAGCGTCAAGTTTAGCTTTGATGATGGATACCATTTCGAAAACGGCAGGGAACTCGATAATAGCTTTTCCAAACTGACGACGATCCTTTGCATAAGCCAGTGCTTCGTTGTAAGCTGCAGATGAAAGTCCTACAGATTGAGCTCCAATTCCTAATCGTGCCCCGTTCATTAATGACATAACATATTTGATCAAACCCATACGTCGGGTTCCAACTAATTTGGCAGGAGTATTATTGAATACTAATTCGCAGGTCGGAGAACCTTTGATGCCTAGTTTGTTTTCTATACGGCGAACTAATACTGTGTTATCGTGTTTATTTTCGGCTACAAAATAAGATAAGCCACGACCGTCGCTTGTTCCTTCTTCCGAACGGGCTAAAACCAGTTTTATCTGAGCATCTCCATTGGTAATAAATCGTTTCACACCATTTAAATACCATATTCCATCTGCTTCATTATAGCTTGCTTTTAGCTGAACAGCTTGTAAGTCTGAACCAGCATCTGGTTCAGTTAGATCCATTGAACAGGTTGCACCTTCAACAACGCGGGGTAAAAATTCGGCTTTAATTTCCTCGGAAGCAAATTCAGAAATAGTTTCGGCGCAATCTTGTAGTCCCCAGATGTTTGCAAATCCAGCATCGGCACGTGCAACGATTTCACCTGACATAACGTAAGCTACCATCGGGAAATTTAGTCCACCATATTGACGAGGTAAAGTAAGACCATAAACGCCGGCTTGTGTTAACGCGTCGTGGTTTTCCTGAGTGCCACGTGCATATTGAACACGGCTGTTTGATACAAGCGGTCCGTCGTGGTCAACACTCTCGGCGTTCGGTGCAATGATGTCACTTGCTATTTCTCCGATAATTTCGAGTACTTTGTTATAATTATCAATTGCATCTTCAAAATCGCGTGAAGCATAGTCATATTTATCTTTTTCAACAAAATTGCGCTCCTTGAGGGCAACTATTTTCTTCATCAACGGATGTGAAAGTTGAAATTTTATATTGGGATTGTCGTTAAAAAAGTTCATGTTATTTCGAGTTCTTTTTGTAGTACTTAATCATCTTAGGCAAAATTTCTTCTACTGTTCCTGTAATTACATAATCAGCGATCGCATTGATCGGTGCCTTAGGGTCGCTGTTGATGGCAATAATCATAGCACTTTCCTGCATGCCGGCAATGTGTTGTATTTGTCCGGAAATGCCACAAGCAATGTATAACTTTGGGCGAACGGTTGTTCCTGTCTGACCAATTTGCCGCTCATGCTCTGTAAAGCCAGCATCTACAGCTGCGCGTGAAGCGCCTACTTCACCACCCAGCGTGGCAGCTAGTTCATGTAACAGTTTGAAATTTTCTGCGCTCCCAACACCGTAACCTCCAGAAACAATAATCGGAGATCCTTTGATGTTTAATTTCGATTTTTCCATGTGACGCTCTATCACTTCAATCACGAAATCTGTGTCGGCTACATATTTAGAAACATCAAGCTTGCGGGTTTTACCAATGAACTTGGCATCCTTGATTTCTTTTTTCATTACGCCTTCACGTACGGTCGCCATTTGAGGGCGGCAATCGGGATTTACAATTGTAGCTACAATGTTTCCTCCAAATGCAGGGCGGATTTGATAGAGTAGATTTTCATATACTTTGCCTGCTTTTTTATCTTCATAAGTTCCGATCTCAAGTGAAGTGCAATCGGCAGTTAAACCGCTAAACAAAGCGGAAGAAACGCGAGGACCTAAGTCGCGACCAATAGAAGTTGCACCCATGAGTGCAATTTGTGGTTTTTCTTCTTTGAAAATATTTACCAATAGTGAAGTGTGAGGTAGCGAAGTATAGGGTACCAACCGTTTGTCGTCGGCCAGATGAAGTACGTCAACACCATAAGAAAAGACCTGAGCACCGATCTTGTCCAGTTGATAACCGGCTGCTATAGCTTCTAATTTACAGTTCAATTGTTTGGCCAGACTGCGGCCTTTGGTTAGTAATTCCAGGCTAACGTCGCCTACAACTCCATCTTCAATTTCAAGATATACAAATATATTGTTCATAGTAAATTATCCTATCGTGTGATTAGCAATTAATTCTTTTATCAAGTCTTCGATTTCAACATCCGAACCAGTCAGAC
>JAATGT010000328.1 GCA_015654525.1 Bacteroidales bacterium | reverse complement strand
TGCTTATACTGATCATTTGCCCAAGACTATTGAGCACTTCGAAAAAACCGATTATCCTTCATCAGAGTTGGCATTGCGTACCGAAATGGTCAACATCGTTCACCGTGCCTGCAAGCAGGGTTTGATGATCTCAACTTTCGGAACAGCTTCTATCCGCTTAAACGAAAATGAGTTCCTGATTACTCCACACGACGTAGCCAGCTGGAATATTTCGGCTGATGACA
This sequence comes from Bacteroidales bacterium, assembly GCA_015654525.1. GTDB lineage: Bacteria > Bacteroidota > Bacteroidia > Bacteroidales > Paludibacteraceae > Paludibacter. Next base: position 9,623 of record JAATGT010000328.1, on the reverse strand, counting down.
TTGTACATATTAAAAACGGTAAAGCCGAAGCGGGTAAAAACCCAAGTTATGCTGCTGCTTTGCACCAACGTATTTATGAACTTAACCCACAGGTTAACTCTATCATTGGCACACAAGCTACCAATCTGATGGCACATGCCGTTAGTGGACAAAAATTCGATGTTCGCACCATTCCCGAAAGCTGGATATTCTTACAGGATGTTCCTTCGGTTCCTTTCAGTTTGCTGTACAAAGATGTGGATAAAACTGCCAAGCTGTTCAACAGCAATCGCGTTTTATTAATTGAAAACGACAGCGTAATAGTTACCGGCGATAAGCTGTTTAATACTTTCGACTATCTTGAAGTGGCTGAATTCAGTGCCAATTCATTGGTTATGGGAGCTTCAATCGGGGCACTGCAACCAATGGGTGATAAAGAAATAGAAGAACTGAGAATTGCCTTTAATGTAAAATAAGGCGATAGAAGCTTCAGGTTCTTAAACCGGATTGGAATAATATCATCCCGTTCAGAACTAACAAACAAAGCCTGCAAAACGAATTATTTTGCAGGCTTTGTTTGTATGATTATCCTCGACTGAACCTAATCAAAAGAAAACACCACAATCCCGAAGATCGGGATGTTCCAAAGTACAAAAGAATCACAACAGTTTTTATGAAACATGATTATCAGGAACAGACCCAAATTTAATATTGAAACGTGTATTAATCTGAATTTTTTATTTGAATCCAATCAATCACAATTAATGAAAGATTGCGAACCACGAATTACACCAATTCACACCAATTAATGGTTAGCACAAGCTAATAGCAAACAAGAGGATTCGTGTAAATTCGTATAATTCGTGGTTGAAAAAGAATTATTGATTTTGAATAAGCCAAATCAGAGTGTTTGATATTTTTTATGAGTTTTTGCTGATAATCAACTATAAGATAAAAGCTTTGCTTATGTTCTCTTGAAAATTCCGGTAATATAGAACTTCAGGTTTTCTATATCTGCTTTTGTGTATCTTTTGTGCCTTTTGTGGTAAAATTGGGACTCTAGTTCGCAAAAGAAAATATCGATCAATATTACTTTAGGTGGTTAAGCAGAGATTCGCTTTATTTTTAGACAATAATCAATACTCCGACAGCAGAATTGTCTGAATAGCAACCCTGTTTTTATCTGCTTCATGCCTAACCATACAGTCCTGAATGCGTTTTCTGAATTTCCAGCAAGTCATCTGATTTAATCCAAGCTGGTCGGAATAATTATAGGACGAAAAATCTTTCCCAAGCACACAAACATTATACGCAATATAAAAAGCCTTATTGATGGGGAATTTTATATTGTGGAATATGGTATGCGCCGTAGCCGACTCCTCCGATTTGCAGCGCGTACACCTGCGCGACGAAGGAGATTTGCCCTCACAAAAGTTGGTATGACCACATTTTCGGCATACAAAACCATCCTTCCATTTCACTTCTGCAATGAACTTTAGGGTCTTTTCGCTGTTTTCAAATAGTTCGGGAACCAGTTCTTGAGGGATATCTCCTTTAAATATCATATTATCAATGCAATTAAATAATTCAATCTAAAATACGATACAAAGATACTGAAATAAATTAGTGATAACAAAATAATTTATTAGTGATGCTATTATAATTTAAAACAGAATAATTACCTTTGTCGCGAACTACAAATTCTAAAGCTAAATAATATGAAATATATAATTATCGGTGCAGTGGCTGGGGGTGCAAGCGCTGCCGCCAGATTACGGAGAAATGACGAACACGCCGAGATAGTCATTTTCGAAAAAGGAGAATATATCTCTTATGCTAATTGCGGATTGCCTTATTATATCGGCAATGTAATTACAAACAGAAATGCCCTGTTTGTGCAAACAGCAGCTTCATTCAATAAACGCTTTAATATTGATGTGCGGACACTCACCGAAGTGACTGCAATCAATAGAACTACAAAAACGGTTGCAGCCCTGAATCAGACTAGCAGTGAACAGTACGAGGAAAGCTATGATAAACTGATCCTTTCGCCCGGAGCAGAACCAGTTCGTCCTCCCCTTCCCGGAATTAGCAGCAAGGGAATCTTTACGCTTCGCAATGTAGCCGACACGGATTACATAAAAGCCTATGTGCAACAAGAACTGGTAAAAAAGGCGGTAGTGATTGGTGCCGGATTCATCGGGTTGGAAATGGCGGAGAATCTACACTCACTAGGTTTGGATGTAAGCATCATCGAAATGGCCGATCAGGTGCTTACTCCAGTTGACTTTCCCATTGCAGCCATTCTCCAGCAGCATATTCGTTCTAAAGGAGTTCATCTGCATCTTAGCACTGCTGTCAGCGGCTTCGAACAAACCGAAAGCGGCTTGCAGGTTTTATTGAGTAATAACAACGTACTGGAAGCCGACGTGGTCATTCTATCCATCGGTGTAAAACCCGACACCAGACTGGCTGCCAACGCTGGTCTGAAGATTGGCGATGCCCGGGGAATTCAGGTAAATGAGTACCTGCAAACTTCCGATCCGGATATTTATGCCGTGGGTGATGCCATTGAATTTACGAATCCAATTACGCTTAAACCCATGATTACCTACCTGGCCGGACCGGCAAACAAGCAGGGACGCATTTGTGCCGACAACCTGGTTTTCGGACACACAAAGACATACAAAGGTTCTATCAACACGGCCATTGTAAAGGTATTTGACATGACTGTAGCTACAGCCGGCACCGCTTCAAAATACTTACAGGCAGCAAGTATCAAACATCATATTTCAACCATCACCAGCGGTTCGCATGCCGGATATTATCCCGGATCGAAACAAATGACCATCCAAATTGCATTTACACCCGATGATGGAAGAGTACTGAGTACTCAGATTGTAGGATACGATGGTGTGGATAAACGCCTGGACATTTTAGCTTCAGTTATAAAACACAATGGAACCATTGACGAGCTTACGGAGTTTGAACATGCCTATGCCCCTCCATTCTCGTCGGCTAAAGATCCGGTGAACATGGCGGCATTTGCAGCTGAGAACATTTTGAATAAAAAGTCTGTTGTTTTCCAGTGGAATGAACTGGATAAAATTACAGCCGACGATCTACTGCTGGATGTAAGAACCCAAAAGGAATATGAAGCAGGTAAAATAATGGATGCCATCAATATTCCCGTAGATGAATTGCGCGAACGAATAGCTGAAATACCCTCAGGCAAAACCGTTTACATTTATTGCCTGGGTGGTTTACGCGGTTATCTGGCTCAACGGATTTTAATGCAAAACGGATATACTGACACCCTGAACCTATCGGGCGGTTATCAACTGTGGAATACCTGTACACGTGAGATGTCTCTCCGTTGAAACAACCAATATATACAACAAAATATCAAACTAAAGAACAAAAATATGAATCTGGAACAAATAATAAAAGAAAACGCCGGTACCATAGTGGATGTACGCACTCCCGCCGAATTTATGGGAGGCAATGTAAACGACTCGATCAATATTCCGCTACAGGAAATCCAACAACGACTGGACGAAATAAAGCAATTAAAAACACCTCTGGTACTTTGCTGTGCCAGTGGCGGACGGAGTGCAATGGCTACTCAATTCCTGTCGGCACAAGGTATCGATTGCGTAAACGGCGGATCATGGCTGGACGTGAATTATTATCAATCTCAAACACTTTAAAATATGATTTCAACAATAAAAAGCCTGTTAGGCATAGGGCCTAAAACCAATTTTGCTGAGCTGGTACAACAGGGAGCGCTCATTTTAGATGTACGCACCAAAGGCGAGTACGCCAGCGGACATATTGACGGATCCGTGAATATTCCGGTAGAGCAACTGGCTAATAATCTCAATAAACTCAAGGACAAAAAACGAGTTATCATCACCTGTTGTGCTTCGGGCATGCGCAGTGCTTCGGCAAAAGGCATCCTCACTGCCAATGGATTTTCTACAGTACACAATGGCGGTGCCTGGCAAAGCCTCAGCAGAAAACTTGTTTAGTTTTTATAGAATCAGGATGCATTTTCAAGCAATATAACTGTGAAATTCAGGATTTAGCGCAAAGTAACTCTTCGGTCGTTTTATTGTAGAAATCAATCGACCAGGAATTATTTTGCAGCCTGAGCTTGTTGATACAGCCATTTTTCAAACGGGTTTTGAAACTACCAAACTCACCACCCGAAAGACTATATAAGATTGAGTTTGTTAGTCCTCCGTGTGACACAACAATTATTTTCTGTCCCGAAAAGTCTGCTGCTATTTTATTTAAACCCACCATAGCCCGTTGTCGCAGCTGTTCGAATTCTTCCTGATCGGGAATAATACCTGTTGGAAATCTTTTGCGGCGTTCTTCTGGCAGTAAGCCGGAGGCAGAACCATAACTGCGCTCCATCATTTCATCAACCACATGAACTGTTGGTATAGAAAGTTGATTGGTAATTATACGAGCTGTTTCCAATGCCCGTTTCAACGGACTAGAAACAACTACATCCCATTCTCCGTTTTCAAAATAACGAGCTGTTTCCAGAGCCTGTTCACGTCCCCGGTCATTCAGCTCAATATCTTCCCTACCCTGCAATTTTCCCAATGAATTCCAATCCGTTTCACCATGACGGATCATGCAAATAGTAGTCACAGGACTTTGGTCGTTTCTGTTCATAGTGTAAAGTTGAATTAATACATAAAATAAATAAATGAAAGACTGATAATGGCTATAAAGAACCAAAGCGTAATACCAAGTATAAGAGGTTTTACACCCACCGACTTAATAGTTGCTCTTGACAGTCCTGCTCCGATAAAAAACAGAGTCAGAGTCAGACATTGTCGGGAAACAGACACAATGTCGTGTGTCAGTACCGTTGGAATAGCTACGTAAGTATTCAGTACCATAGCCAGTATAAAAAAGAAAATAAACCAGGGGATAAACACCTTATCGCCTTTGGACTTAAAATAAAACGAAGTGAATACAGATAGCGGAATAATCCACAAGGCACGGGTCAGTTTCACTGTCGTAGCTACTTTCAAAGCTTCCTCTCCATACGCTGCACCCGCTCCTACTACCGAACTGGTATCGTGAATGGCAATAGCCGCCCACATGCCAAACTGATGCTGACTCAGATTCATCCAATGACCTAAAACCGGAAACAGAAACAACGCTATTGCATTCAATACAAAAATAGTAGCCAACGAAACAGATATTTCGCTTTCGTTCGCCTTCGCTATCGGTCCTACAGCAGCAATAGCACTTCCTCCACAAATAGCCGTACCCGATGCAATCAGATAGGATGGAATCTTAGTTACTCCAAGCCATTTACCAAACAGTATGCCGATAAACATTACACTCACTACCGAAAACAAGGTAAACAACATACCGTCCGAACCGGCTCTGAGCGAATCGAGTAAATTCATACCAAAACCAAGGCCTACCACCGACACCTGAAGTAAATATGTAGATGCTGTCTTATTAAATTTAGGAAAAGGCGATCCGAGTATTAAGGTGAATGCCAGCCCCAGAAATAAAGCAACAGGAGCCGAAATAAAAGGAGTTAAACAGAATAGTGCCAGAATTACATATACAATCTTTACAACAGGAGTAGGGAAAAAAGTAGTCGTCATTTTTTGTGGGTGTTTTGTACCGTTATTTTTTATTTTATTTACCCACAAAAGTACTTTTTACTAAAAGACGATGGAAATCGTTATTTCTTATGCCCGATTACTTAAAGTTATAACGACCGGCAAATTTCATAAACAAATCGGGTAAAGCCTCTACTTCGCCGTACGATTGAATAAAGTGAAAACTTCGCTCAATGCTCAATCCTTTTACATCAATAATACTCATTTCTTTGCTTTTGAGCTCTTTCAAAATAGAATATATCGAAAGAAAAGCCATGCAGTTTGAATGTAACAAATAAGATTTAATACTTTCGGTACTACCCAGCTGCATTTCGGTATTCAGTTGCGATAGTTTAATATTCAGCGGCTTTAAAGCATGGGCTATAACATCCAGAGTTCCGGAACCGGGTTCCCGCAGCAGAAAAGGAGCCTTAAGCAGTTCGTCCAACTGAATTCGGCCTTTTATCGTAACAGGATGATTGATATTGGCAACCAACACAATTTCATCTTTCAGAAACTCCGTATATTTAAATGAGGTGTTTTTAGATTGTCCCTCAATAATACCAAAATCAATATCCTTGTTCTGTAAAGCCTGTTCTATCTGTTCGGTATTGCTGATCATTAAGGTAACCTGTATATCCGCAAATTTTTTATGAAAATCGGCCAACAAAGGTGGCAGTACATATTGGGCTATGGTGGTACTTGCACCTATCCGCAACTGACCGCTGTGCCGGTGGTTAATTTCATTCAGATCAAATTCCAGCTTATTATAAATTGCAAACAACTGATTAGTGTATTGCAACAGCGTTTCTCCGGCTTCCGTTAGTTTTATTTTTGATCCGTTTCGGTCGAATAATTTTAGTTGAAAATAACTCTCAATTTCCTGAATATGCTTTGAAACGGCCGGCTGGGTGATACAAAGTTCATCAGCTGCCTTTGTAAAATTAAGGCGTTTAGCAACTGTATGAAATACTTTTAGACGAAAATCGAACATGAATGAATATATGTGCTAATTATAAATTATAATTTCTTTCTAAAAAGACAAACCGACTATTCCTCTCTTTTATTCGAAGCGTAATATAAAGATTAATTGTAAACTACGCGAGTACAATGATACAAACAGTCAGTATATTTATCGATGGTTAGATTAAAGAAAAAAATGAGGCTACATAAAACAGATAGCCTCATTATAAATTTTGGTTTAAACCTGCTATTTTGTTATTCTTTCTAACCATTTAAGCATGCCTATCATCGTAAACATAGAAATACAGCATGCCACTACGAATACTGTCCAAGTTAATGAGATTGGTATACTTTTGTAAAAGATAGCACCAATAAATAACAATGAATTACCAATGGCAGTAGCACCAAGCCAGCATCCCTGCATAATTCCCTGATACTTTGGAGGAGCAACTTTTGACACAAACGAAATTCCCAAAGGACTGATAAACAATTCTGCTATAGTGAGAATAAGATATGTTCCAATCAATAAGAACGGGGTCACACGTTGTGCATCAGGCAAACCACCTATGGCTACCACCTCGGCTTTAGATGGTAATCCTATTGAGCTAACAGCCATAACTAAATATCCCAATGCAGCGATTCCCATTCCAATAGCAATTTTCTTTTGCGTTGAAGGTTCTTTTCCTCTTGATCGTAACGCTCCAAAAACACCCATAATCACCGGAGTTAAAAACACTACAAAAAATGGATTTATAGACTGAAAAATTTCAGCTCCCTGTAATGTGGTAAATCCCAGATTAATTTTAATTCCACTTAAATCAGTATAATCTTTAGCAAAGAAAGTCAACGTTAAACCATTTTGATGAAATGAGAACCAAAAGAAAATAACTACGGCAAATACGGCAAACAAAGCATACAACCGTTGTTTTACCTCTTTTACATCCATCTCCACGTCCGTAGAAGATGATTTATCGGAAGACGATTTGGGGTCTGGGAAATTCTTTTTATTCAGGATATAAACGACTAATGAAATAAGCATAGCCACAATGGCAACACCAAATGCATAATGGAAACCTGTGGCAAAAAGGTTTAGATACTCTTTAGCAAAAGCAGTCATATCAGTTCCGGCATAACCCACTTTAGTTGCCAGATCATGCATTCGCAGAGCCGCATCTGAAGAAATATTTCCGCTTATTTGCTCATGGCAAAGTGCAGGAAGATCTGAATTATAAGCAAAGCCATGCGCACTCACCCACCAGTTACGAACACCTACCGCTGCAAAAGGAGCAAAAATAGCTCCTACGTTGATAAACATATAAAACAATGAAAAACCCGAGTCACGCTGACTTGAATACTGTGGATTGTCGTACATCTGACCAACCAATGCCTGTAAATTTCCTTTAAACAATCCATTTCCGAGGGCAATTACGAACAAACCAAAACAAGTAATACCCAAAAAGAGACCAAATGAACCGGCAGGAACCGGCGTTGGTGTTGGAATAGCTATCAGAAAATAACCTACCGCCATCAAAATCAAACCTACCAGAATCGTTCCTTTATAATTACGCTTTTTATCGGCAATTAACCCACCTACAAAAGCAAGAATATAAATGGAAAAATAAAACACTGAATAAATAATGCCTGCTTTAGTTTCATCTAATCCGAATTTAGACATAAGAAAAAGCGAAAGTATCGCCATCATGGTGTAAAAACCAAACCGCTCGCCCATATTAGCAAATGAAGCAGCAATTAAACCTTTAGGATGTTTCTTAAACATAATAGAATTTTAGATTTAAGAACCCTGCATCCCGAGAAAGGAATAAGAGTTCAAGTTTATAATTGTTTTCATGTATCTTTTTAGAATTTATAAAACCCTCTCCAACGCATTCCGGATTCATTCAGGCTTCAACACCACACCTTTATTCTTTCGGCCATCCACCTTTATTACAATAGGCTTTTTAAAACGGACATGCCGAAGAAATTCCGATTCGTACACAGCCAGTTGCGCATTCAGATAAGCGGTATCGTACGAACCGTCGTGCTGAAAAGGATTAATGGTGAAATAAGCCACACCGAACGAGGTCAGGTTTTGAAAGAAATGGGTTCCCTGGCTGGGATCAACACGATAGTTGGACAGACCCGACTCTACAATCAGGCGGGCATTGCTTATATGCGGCCATTTTACCGGAATTCCCAACCACGGGTCGGCAGAACCCCAGCGGCCGGGACCTACTAACACATAATGTCGGTTCTGACTTATCAAGTCACGATTGATAGCATCAATTTCGGAAACGATTAATTGAGTTTTAGCCGCATTAAAAGCTTCCGGTTTTACGTAAACCAAATCGTAAAGATCATTGGTTATACCATGACCTAACGCACTGTTGCAGGTTATTATCGTATTTTCTTCGGGAATAGTTCCAATATCTTCATTTATCATCTCACGACTATCTACAATCGGTCTGATTTGCAACATATAGAACGTATGTTGCTTAGCCGGAGAATAATCCAGATTTACCGCAAATTCAATCTCTATAGGTCTACCCATTTCAAGCTGAGCAATGCGCAATACCTCTTTCAGCATATTGGCCAGCGGGAAAACATCGTGTTGCAGAATATTGGCAAAGGTTATCACCTTGCGGACACCGTCATATAATCCATCCTGTATAACCTGGTCTTGTGGATTATAAGTGGAAGCAATATAGCGCAATGTACCATCTGCCAAAGCATCCGATACGGGTATTTTCAATAAATTGAAACCATCATCCACCTGAGGAACAAAACGTGCCCGGCTCAGATCGAGAGCATTAAAATAAGTTTGTGTTTCGCGAAGAGCAAGCTCCAGTGTACTGGTTTGTAATACATTTCGGGGATAGGCAGGTGAAAACCGCAGGCTCATTCCGCCATCCATAATAACTTCGGCACCGGTAATGAAATTTGCGGCCTCACTGCAGAAATAGGCAACCATTTTGCTAACGGTTGCCGCGGTACCTATTTTTTTTAACGGGATCCTTTCAATCATCCATTCATGAACCTGCT
>JAATGT010000232.1 GCA_015654525.1 Bacteroidales bacterium | reverse complement strand
GATGAAAACATTTCCGATTTTGAGATGGACAGCAGAATCCAGAACAACTTAAGTGAGCTAATAGTATATTATCCGGTCAGGAGACAAAATATATGCTCAAAACTTTCGAACATAATTAATTATTGCAGAGCTTACAGGAAAGGATATAAACAGATTTCCTCTGACGGTTATAAACCGGATATTGTCCACGCCAATATACTCACCAGAACTGCATTTGTGGCTTATTTATTTAAATTACGAATAGGCATTCCGTATATTGTTACCGAACACTGGTCCCGATATCTTCCTGAACGCAATTCTTTTAAAGGTTCATTTAGAAAACTGGTGACAGGGCTGGTGATAAAAAATGCAAGTGCTATCTTACCCGTTTCTGAGAATCTGAAGAAAGCCATGTTAGCTCATAAGTTATTCCACGACAATTACATTGTAGTGAATAATGTTGTAGATGATGTTTTCTTCAATGAAAACACAATTGTCCATCGTCAAAAAAAACGGATTATACATGTTTCTTGCTTTGATGAAGAAGCCAAAAATGTAAAAGGAATTATTCATGCCGTTTTTGAATTATCAAAGATACGTCAGGATTTTGAACTAATGCTAATTGGTACAGGTACTGACTTTGACAGCGTAAAAAAATATGCTGATACACTTGATTTTTCAACGGGTATTATTCATTTTTTAGGAGAGAAAACATCTGAGGAAGTGGCAAACTGGATGCAAAATAGTGATTTTTTTGTATTATTCTCAAATTTTGAAACCGCCGGAGTTGTCATTGCAGAAAGCCTTGCTTGTGGAAAGCCAGTATTGAGCACTTGCGTAGGTGCTGCTCCTGAATATATAGATAAAAGCAACGGCATATTACTCTCAACCAACAATAAAAACAATCTCAAAGACAAAATGAATTATTTGCTTGATAACTTTCAAAACTATGATCCGAACTTGATCAAAGCAAATGCTAAAGAGAAATTCAGCTACTCTGACATCGGAATGCAGTTGTTTACCATTTATAAAAATGCTATTTCAAATAAATGAATGCATCCATCAACAACAAACTAAACCTATTTCAACAATTTTATAAAAGAGGATTCTTTCACCTCTTATCGGCCAATATTTTCATACAATTGGTTTCATTTGCTTCTCAGTTATTCGTAGCAGACCTCTTGGCACCCGCTGATATGGGACGAATAAAAATCATACAAACCTATTTATCAATATTTTCGATAGTAGCTGGAATGGGATTCAACACATCTGTTTTAAAACTATGTTCAGAAGAGAGGAGCTTTGACGATAAAAAAAAAATATTCCAATCAGCAGTACTGCTAACCATCCTGTCAACATTGAGTCTTTATTTTATAATCATTATTTTAAACGCTTTCGGCGTTCTATCCACCGATACAATCATCCAAACTCTCATTCCGCTGGGACTATTTCCAATCGTAACTAATTCATTATTTATGGTATTCGTAGCTTATTTTCAAGCTACGAAAAAAATAAAATTAATATCAAACCTGACTGTTTTGAATAAATTAATTGCCATCATTGCAATTATCTCATTCACCTGTTGGCTTGGAATCAAAGGTTATTATCTGGCATATAATTTAAGCTTTATACTGATGCTGTTTATAAGCGTCATGGTTTGCGGTTCTATATTCAGCCCAAAAACCTTCTCCAGAAAAGACCTTTCTCCATTCTCAACACTTTGGAAATATGCTAAAACTTCGATGTTTGCAAACTTATTATCCGAAATATCTGCTTATATTGACATTATACTGCTTAGTTTCTTCGTCAAAGATATGCAGCAGATTGGATATTACAGTTTTGCACTAACAATCACTGTTATTTTAAGGCTATTTCCGGGCACTGTTCAGCAAATAGCTTCACCCTATTTTTCATCATTAGCCAATCAAAAAGATCAGTTTACATCTGCATTTAAGAAATACAATAAATTACTGTACATCGGGGTAACTATATCTCTTCTGGCAGCATTAGTAATCGTCCCACCTTTAACTCACTGGATATTTAAATCCAAGTATGATCAATCAATGGTTTATTTCCCGATGTTAGCCATTGGATGGAGCTTACGACAACTCACTCAACTACAAAGTGGAGCAATATTTGGATTGGGGAAAATTGAATACAACGCTTATGTAAGCCTGATTTCATTATGCTTCAACATTATTGTAATTTCAATCTCAGTCTATTTTTTGGGTCTACTTGGTGCCGCATACTCTTCCATTTTGAATGACTTTGTTTTTACAGTCAGCTCCAGGTATTTCTATAAAAAAGCACAATCGGAAATGTAATACATAAAAGAAGTCGAATATAACAGGTAGTAAATTGAATCTCATAATCGTGAAATTCAATATAACAGTTATGAAATCGAATATAATAGTTGGTAAATTGAATTTCATAATCGTGAAACTGGGGTCTATTCAATAAACGGGTCTATTCAATAAACTGTGTCAAAAAAGGGAAAATCATTATATTTACCCTATAAAAGCAAGTTTAGATGAACAAGACAAAAGAATTTGATTACAAGGAATTTGAGCAAGACGCATTATCAAAATTGAAGCAAGGTGTTC
>JAATGT010000218.1 GCA_015654525.1 Bacteroidales bacterium | reverse complement strand
CGGATTTTTAGAAATTGTTCCCTACATAGTAGTGGGCGAAGAATATACAGAAAAGGGTAATCCAGATATAAAACATACTATAGCCGATAACATAGATGTGCGATATGAATATTTCCCAAAATCGTTGGAGCAATTTATGATCGGAGCATTTTATAAGAGAATAAAAGATCCGATAGAATACGGATGGAGTACGCCTCAAGGTAGTAAAGGCAATGTATATTATATGCCCGATAACTATGGAACAGCCAAGAATCTGGGTCTGGAAGTTGATTATATAAAATATTTCAATTTTATTGGTATTAAAGCCAACTATACTTTTACAAATTCAGCCATCACCACCCTGAAAAAGTACTACGTTCATAAAGAGACTGGTTGGCAGTATGATGATATGATGCAAAACCGTCCGTTGTACGGTCAGTCGGCACATGTGGGGAACTTAAGTTTGCTTTTCAAGGATAGCAATTTTGGCTGGGATGGACAATTATCCGGAAATTATACCGGCGATAGAATTTATCTGGTATCCAGGTATTACAACGATGATTTGTGGCAACGGGGTTTTGTTCAATTGGATGCTTCCGTGGAAAAGAAGTTTAAGAATGGGATAAGCATTTACCTGAAAGCTAAAAACCTTTTAAATTCTCCGATGGAATTATATGTAAAGAAAGTAAATCCGGCTAACAGTACCATAATTAGTCAGGAGCTTAACAGCAAGACTACCACTGTTCGACAAGATCATTATATGCAATCATTTATGGTAGGATTCAGGTATAAAATCAATTAATATTCAATCAATAATCAATCAAAATGAAAACAAAAGTTTTTTCTATTAGTTTTTTCTTATTTTGTTTAGTCCTTGCCAGTTGTTCAAAGGATGAAGTAGCCCCGATTAATGTGACTTTGGGAAGCGGAACAGCTTCAGGAGTCTGGAAAAAAAATGGGACTTACACCATTAATGGTAGTTTGACTATCCCTAAAGATTCTTCATTAACTATCGAAGAGGGGGTTACGGTTCTATTTGCCGATTCGTCCAAAAGAAGTGAGATTATTGTAAACGGAAACATTTATGTGATGGGTACATCTTCCAATCATGTAAAATTTACTATTCCTGCACAATATAAAACAGCTGCTAATGCCATGAAAGGTTTTTGGGGTGGTATAGTAGCTTCTCCAACCAACACAGAAATATTGATTCTGAATGCCGAAATTGAATATGCAGGTGCAGTAACCACTTCCAATTCGCTATCGGTAATTAATGGGTTGTATAAAGCCACAGCCGGTGAAAAAATACCGGCTTTGTATGCCAGCAATCCTGATGGTAAAGTAGTAGTTATGAATAGCAAAGTCAGCAATATAAAAGAAGATGTTTTTTATATGGAAGGCGGTAAAATTATTTTTGCCAATAACACATTTGGTCCTTCGGGATTAGAGAATGGTGGTGTTATGAATCTAAAATCGGGTTGTACAGCTGATATGGCCTACAATCTTGTGTTCAGTTCTAACTCCGATGCTTTTAAACTATCCAACTCGGGAACAAAAACACCACAAACTCACGCTGTAGCTTACAATAATACAATTGTCAATTGTGGTTGGAGAAGGCCGGATATTAAAGGTGGATCCATTTGGTTGGAAAAACTGGTGTATGCCGAAATCTACAATAACCTGTTGGTAAACAATCGTTGGGGTGTGAAAGTTAGTGGAGCCGATAGCAGAACGGTGTATGATTATACTTATTACTATGGTTACGATCAAATTACCGTTGATCAGTTTACACCCAATGCCACTTCATGGAAAGAAGTCGTAAGAGGTGTACATGATGTGGCCGGAACAACAGCTAAATCCAATGATCCTAAATTTGTAAATTATCCTCTGAATAATTCGGGAGTGGTAAATAACGTTTTTAGTGATGGTGTTTTAAACTATACTTTCAGTACCGATTGGGACTTTCACTTGCAAGCCGGTTCGCCTGCTTTAACCGGAGCTAAAACCGATGTAGTAAGAAACTTCCCTAATGGGTTAACCATAAAAGGCGTTACTTATACTGCTCCTGCAGCATCTGCATTCTATGGGGCTTTTGGAACTAAATAAAATATATGTGGTTGTATTAAAAGCACGCAAACAACGCAAACAACACAAATTTTCGCAAATAAGATTTGTAAAGTAGAATATTATTTGCTGAATTCCAATTTAATAAGATTGCGTTGTGTGTGCTAAAAATACTTTTAAGACAGCCTTTTGATAATGCAAATCTGTAGCTGAAAAATAGTCCGTAGGACTTACATATCCATAGAATAAAGAGATATGCATGTTTATTGTCCGTAGGACATTCACATTTTTCTATGTTTATCCCCTACGGGGAATTG
>JAATGT010000308.1 GCA_015654525.1 Bacteroidales bacterium | reverse complement strand
TGGGTCTGGTTGGCGGATACCTTGTCGGGATTTTTACTAGTATAATCACAACTGCTGATTATTTGAAGGGAATTCAATATGCTTTTGTTCCCTATTATGTGTTTTATTCAATTGTAAAATCTTTGGTATTTGCATTCGTAATTTCTTCGGTAGCTGCATTCTATGGATATTATTCGTATGGAGGTGCATTAGATGTGGGTAAGTCGAGCACAAATGCTGTTGTGAATGGAAGCATTCTCATTTTGTTTTTTAATCTGCTGATCACTAACTTGATGTTGAACTAATACATCGAAGAATAAAATGATAGAAGTAAAAAATGTAGATAAATCCTTCGATGGGAATCATGTGTTGAAAAATGTTTCAGCTGTATTCGAAACCGGAAAAACCAATATGATTATTGGCCAGAGCGGTTCCGGAAAAACTGTTTTAATGAAAAGTATTATCGGTTTACATCGTATTGACAAGGGTAGGATCGAATATGATGGCCGAAATCTACCAGATATGCGTATGAATGACATTCGTTTGTTGAGACGAGAAGTGGGAATGTTGTTTCAGGGTTCTGCTCTTTTCGATTCTTTGAGTGTGTTGGAGAATGTAATGTATCCTCTTGAAATGTTTTCGCCGACCTCTAAAGATGAAATGGTTGATCGTGCTTACTTCTGTTTGAAACATGTAAGTCTCGAAGAAAAGTCATTTGGATTAGCTCCGTCGGAAATAAGTGGCGGTATGCAAAAGCGTGTTGCTATTGCTCGTGCCATTGCTTTGCAACCAAAGTATTTGTTTTGTGATGAGCCAAACTCAGGTCTTGATCCTAAAACATCGTTGATCATTGATAAGCTAATTCACGAAATTACTCATGAGTTTGGAATTACCACTATCATTAACTCACATGATATGAATTCAGTAATGGAGATTGGCGAAAATATTATTTTTATAGAAAAAGGTGAAAAAGCTTGGCAAGGGAACAAAGATGATATTTTTCACGTTGATAATGATGAACTCAATAATTTTGTTTTTGCGTCTGAGTTATTTAAAAAAGTTAAAAGAATAAATCAATGAAGATAATTTCTTATAATGTAAATGGTATTCGTGCAGCTTTAAGCAAAACTTTTACAGAATGGCTGCAAGCGGAAAATCCCGATGTCCTCTGTCTGCAAGAAACTAAAGCACAACCGGATCAAATAGATACTCTGATTTTTGCCGAATTAGGATACACATCATATTTACATTCCGCTCAGAAAAAAGGATACAGTGGCGTGGCCATTCTTACTAAAAAAACACCTGATAATGTTGTAATAGGAATGAATAATCCACGTTATGACGCTGAGGGTAGAGTGATTCGTGCAGACTTTGGCGATTTATCGGTTATTAGTGTGTATATTCCAAGCGGATCGTCGGGTGACGAGCGTCAGGTTTTTAAAATGGATTTTCTTGCAACTTTTGGATTATTTGTTGAGGAACTAAGAAAAACAAGACCTAATCTGGTTATTTGTGGCGACTATAATATTTGTCATAAGCCGATTGATATAAATCACCCTGAACGTCAAAAGGGAGTGTCCGGTTTTTTGCCTGAAGAACGTGAATGGCTGGACTGTTTTGAAGCTACTGGAATGGTAGACTCATTCCGGGTTTTTGATGACCGCGCCGAGCAATATAGTTGGTGGAGTTATCGTGGTGGAGCGCGTTTCAGAAATGCCGGATGGCGCATTGATTATCATTGGGTGACTGAAACATTACGCAATAAATTGAAATCGGCAGCCATCTTATCTGATGCTGTTCACTCTGATCATTGTCCGGTGATGGTTGAATTAAACTAGATTTTATGTGAAGTTTAACCTCAATTTTGCTTCGGTCTCTAAATAACTCGTTTTTAATGATAAAAAATGATAAATCTTTACCGGAGCGGTTTAGATGACCTAAAATATTTTTAACTTTGCCTCACAATAAATACGTGCCAATATGAAATTTACTTTTTTCAGGTTTATTTTTCTTTTTGCTATAATCGCTTTTTTTAGTTCTTGTCTGAATTCTTCAGATTCAACAATTATTTCTACGAAGGCTTATTTTTCGTCGTTGACTTTTGCTGCAAATGATTCAATACCGTATTTGAGCACTGCTGCGTTTACGTTGGAATACGATGCTGCATTAAAAGATTCGGTTATTATAAATGTTGACTCGTTACCTTACAGCACGCGTGTTGATAGCGTTTATCCTACTTTTAGCTTTAAAACATCTGCAGGAGCTAAGTTGTATTTTCCAACGGGTTATAAGTATAATAAAGACTCAGCTTGGATAACCGGGACTGATACTGTAGACTTTAGAAAACCCATTAAGGTTAAAAATTTTGCAACAGACGGAAAGACGACTAGAACCTATGTTGTAAGAACGAATGTTCATAGCGTTGATCCGGAAGTATATCTGTGGAGTAAATCCAGCGATGATATGAGTTCTGTTGATGCAATATATCAGAAAGCTATTGCAATAGATGATAAGTTGTTTTATTATCAGAATGATGGGACGAATAGTTACCTTCATACATCTACCAATGGTTCTAGTTGGAGTACTGTAAATGTTACCGGTTTACCTGTGAATACTCCGTTAGATGATATGATCGAGTTTAATGGACAAATTTTCCTTAGTCGGGATGGATTTAATTTGTATTCTTCGACTGATGGCGTCAGTTGGTCTAAAAGTGCACTTACTGCTTTTTCATTTAAATCGCTGCTTTTTGTATTGAATAGTCAGTTGTGGGCTGTAGTCCAATCAGCAAGTGATAATACTTACCATTTTGCCAATTCGACAGATGGAGCAAACTGGACAATGATAGGTACAATTCCCGATAACTTCCCAGTAAGTAATTTTGCATCTGTGTCATTTACGCAGCCGACAGGAAAATCCAAAGCAGTAGTATTGAGTGGCTTTTCACCAGATGGTACGTTATTGAATAACCGTTGGAGCACTGAAGATGGGGCCTATTGGGTCGATTTTAGTACTGAAAATCATACGTTAGATACGTTGGCACTTGGTGTTTCGGTAATTTCGTATGATAGAAAATTGCTTGCTTTTGGGATGAGAACTGATACTCAAAAGGCTTACTATAAAATATCGAAAGACGACGGATTAAGTTGGGCAAATCCAGATACTGTGCGTAACGTTTTGCCGGCAGCTTTGAAGGCTACACCCCGAAGTTATGCGTCAATGGTGGTTTTCAAACCAAGAACATATAATAAACTAGATAGCAAAACCGATATTGAAGGATCTAACCGAATCTTTATTATTGGAGGGAAATTAGGTGCGATGGTATATTCAGACGTTTGGACAGGTAAATTAAACCGAAAAAATTTCTTACTCCAGTCTACTTACATACAATAGTTTAAAATGTGCTTTCGAATTCGAAAGTACATTTTTTTTGTTTGAAATTCAATTCTGATAATTTTCCTTACTTTTGTACCCGCAAGTATCAATAAAAACTTATGAAGTCAAATAAACTATTTACCGCAAAGTCTGCCCGGTTCCGTCGTTGGAGTATGGGAGGATATGCTATTTTTAGTAGTTTAGCTTGTCGTGTGACCATTGGTAGTCTGGCTGTTTCTATTTCCGATAAGTCGCTGCAAAAAGCTACTGGTGTAGCGCCTGCTTCTTTGTGTGTATCCGGTTTAGATGCCGAATCTTCGGAGCAGTGCAGGGAGTTAGCCGATTTGGAAACCGCTTTGCTTGAAGCACAGGAATTATCATTAACTCAAATTACCTTTGACAGAGCTGCCGTTGTGCGTGCTCATCAATTATTATATCGTATTTTTAATCAAAACGGTTGAAAGGAGTCTGACTCTTTTCAACCGTTTTTTATTTTATTCAAAAATGAGAAAAACTATTATCTTTTGTGTGTTGTGTTTATTAATAGGGTTGCAGGTGGCGACGGCACAGCAAAGAGCTGATTAGGCTACGATCAACCTGTCGGATGTGGAAGTGAATGCTAACCGGAACAAGCTTTATTCCGAAATGGGGCGTGTGCTTACCGTTATTGACAAAGCCGAAATAAGCCGCTCGGCTGTGCAGAGTATTGATCAATTGCTGGACTATGTAGCCGGTGTGGATATTCGTCAGCGTGGAACGAATAGTACGCAGGCCGACATTTCGGTGCGTGGTGGCTCGTTCGATCAGGTGCTGGTGTTGTTGAACGGTGTAAATATTACCGATCCGCAAACAGGACATTTCAATCTGGACATTCCGCTTAATTTATCGGACGTGAGCCGCGTGGAAATTCTGCAAGGATCATCGGCCCGCGTGTTGGGTCCTAATGCGTTTAGCGGGGCAATAAATATCGTTACCGGGGGACAGGATAAGCGGGCATTGAATGCCGAACTGACCGGCGGAAGCTTTAATACCTTTGGCGAATCGGTTTCGGGAAGTTTTGGCAATAATAAACTCAGCACATTTGCTTCGTTGTCGCACAAAAGCAGCACCGGATATATGGCGAATACCGATTTTGATTTCACGAATGCTTTTGTTCAGTCGGGTTTAAAAACAAAAAATGTCGGTAAATTTGACTTACAGCTGGCTGCGCAACTAAAAGATTTTGGAGCCAATAGCTTTTATTCGCTGGCCTATCCTAATCAGTTTGAAAGTTCCAAAACCTTTATGGCGGCTTTAAACTGGAACCTGAGTAAAGGGCGTTGGACGTATAATGCCCAAGCTTATTGGCGACGTCATCACGATCGGTTTGAATTGATTCGCGATTTTACGGGAGCTCCATCGTGGTACATAACACACAATTATCATATGACTGATGTGACAGGTGGAAAGGTGTCGGCTTCATGTCTGTCGAAGTTGGGTAAAACAACCTTGGGAGTGGAACTGCGAAACGAACATATATTCAGTAATGTGTTGGGGGCTGCAATGGACTCAATGCGTGCTCCGTTGGAAACAAACGGTTTTTTTACAAAGAAGGATAACCGCTTGCTCGAAACGGCTTTTGTGGATCATGCTTTGAATATTAATCATTGGTATTTCTCGGCCGGAGCAGCCGTTACACATAGTGAAGCATTTGGATATAATACTTATGGCGGCATTGATGTGGCTTATGCGCTGAATGATAATTTCAGAATATTTGCCGATGCCAATTCGGCGGTGCGGTTGCCTACATTTACCGATTTGTATTATAAAAGTGCTACGCAGTTGGCCAACCCAAACCTGCAGCCCGAGAAATCGCAAACGATAGAAGTGGGAACTAAACTTACTCAGCAGAACTGGAAACTGGATGCTACGGTGTATTATAGGATGGGGCAAAATGTGATTGACTGGGTGAAACTACCCTCCGAAACTGTTTGGCAGAGTAAAAATATGACCCATGTGAATGCACTTGGTGGCGACCTGACGTTGGCTTATTATCTTCATAACTGCTTTGTGAAGAAAATGGGTTTGTCTTATTCGTACCTCCAAATGGATAAAAGTACGGATAATTATGACTCAAAGTATGTGTTGGATTATTTGAGAAACAAAGTGATGGTTTCGTTCGATCACAGTATCTGGAGTAAATTATCGGCTTCATGGAAGTTCGGTTATTTTGACCGTGCAGGAAATTATACTAATGTAAAGAGCATGTTGGTTAGTTTTGACCCTTATGCGACGCTGGATTGCCGCTTGCTTTGGAACGGGAAAGGATTTGATGTATTTGCCGATGTAAATAATATCTTTGATAAAACCTATGCCGATTATGGTGGATTGAATCAGCCTGGACGGAACTTTAATGCCGGGGTAAGACTGAAATTGTGATGATGACCACTCCAAACCCCTGAAGGGGAACATAAAAACGGCTGTATTCACTTAAGAGTACAGCCGTTTTCTTTAAGCCCCTTTAGGGGTTTGGGGTTTTTTCTAGCAAACCATGGTTGGTTTTATTTGTTTGAAAAAATCATTTCCTTTGTCGTCAACCAGAATAAATGCAGGGAAGTTTTCTACTTCAATTTTCCAGATGGCTTCCATGCCCAATTCGGGATATTCCAGACATTCCACCTTTTTGATGTTCTGCTGAGCCAGAATGGCTGCCGGACCACCGATAGAGCCCAGGTAGAATCCTCCGTGCTTTTTACAGGCATCGGTTACTTGCTGGCTACGGTTTCCTTTGGCAATCATAATCATGCTACCACCGTTGTCTTGCAACAGGTCTACGTATGAATCCATACGACCTGCCGTGGTAGGACCGAACGATCCCGAAGGCATGCCTTTCGGTGTTTTGGCCGGACCGGCGTAGTAGATAGGATGATCTTTTACATATTGAGGAAGCGGTTTGCCGGCATCAAGCAGTTCTTTGAGCTTG
>JAATGT010000182.1 GCA_015654525.1 Bacteroidales bacterium | reverse complement strand
GCTGTGCTGGTGATCTGTAATGAAAGTCAGGGGCTTTCAATCAGTTTCCGGGAGAAGGCCGTAAGGGGCGACGGGCGTATTGCTGTGGATCTTCCGGCCGTTTATGAGGCTGACAGGCTGCATGCTTATTTGTTTTTTGTGGGCCGTAATGGCAGGTACGGTTCGGATAGCGGGTATATGGAGTGTTAGATCTGTTTGTCACCGCGGTTAAAGAATCGTAGAGTCTGTCAAAGAAAAAGCTGGACCAGGCTTGATATCCATTATTTACAGCCAAATCTATAAAGTTATTGTACTGTATATCATTAAAGGCGTTTCAATGTTTCAAGAATAATATTCCTTTGTTGGTGTACTGTTTTTTCAATCATCCCGGGAGTGTGGCCTTTGTACAAATCAGTCATAATAACTTCAAAGTCCCGTTCATTAGTCAAGATGTGCCTCCTGCGAAACCTGATCTATTAATTTATTATAAAAGCAATGAAATAATTATACTATGCACAAAAATAATTGAGTACCTGTAACATAAAAAAGGAGGATGTCTGTTAATTGACATCCTCCTTTTACAAGTTAATAGCTTAAATTAAAACCTTACAGAAAGGCCAGCAGTCCAAGTGGTCCCGAATCCCCAATACACATAACTGCTTTTACCTGATCCACCTTTACCGATCTCAAAATCAGCGGAATCATCAGAATTATAAAGCACACTATTAGTAGTTTCTGCTAAATATTGTTTGTCAAATACATTATCAACATTCGCCCGTAAGGTTACAGGTAAATTTTTAAGCTTAAATGAGTAGCTCAAACCTGCATTATATAATCCGAAAGAAGGTAGTTCCCACTGACCTGTTACAGTAGAAGCAGTGCCACCAGTGGTAAATGTAGAATATAACTTATCATAATAATTGTAATCTGCCATAATCCGAAGGCCCTTTAAAACTTCATAATTAGCAGATAACGCCCCGGTAGTTTGAGCAGTACCTCCAACTTTTAATCCTTTAAAAGCTGTTGTCCCATCTGCAATAACGTCACCTGCATCATTGTAGGCTTTTCCAGAAGCGTCGCTTGTATATTTCCATTTTCCCATTGAATACGAACCGGAGAGCTCTAACTTTTGAATAGGCTTAGCCAAAACTTCTAGTTCCAATCCCTTATGAAGCTCGCCTAAACCCGTAAAGTTATAGTAAGTAGTTCCCCCTTCTGTAACAACAGATCTGTAAACGGCTCTATCGGTCCATTTTGTGTAATAGCCATTTAGTTTAACAGTAAGCAGTCGGGATCTAAAACCATAGCCTAACTCATAGTCCTGGATTTTTTCATTTTTAGCATCCGCATTTTCCGCATTAGTCGTGTAGCTTTGAAATACTGTATTAAATAAGGGTGCTCTTTCAAAATATCCTACATTTCCGAAGAAATTATGCTGCTCACTTATCTTAAAATTTATTCCCCCTTTTCCCGAATAACCTAAAAAGTTATGGACATCAGACATATTTTTGCCGTTAAGCGAGGCAAACAAATAAGTTTTACGTTTATAGGCAGAGTTATTTAAAGTACCTGAAGCAAAAATATCTAATAAATCATTAGAATATTCAGCAGATAAATATCCTCCAATCCAATTTACATAACCTGTATAATTATAGTTCACCTTGGTATTGCTGCCTTCAGTAGCAAACTGACCGGTATTTGCGTCATAATAAGCATCAGCTCCAAACAAATCCCTAACAGTATAGTAATGGTCGCCACTATAATAACGATAATCTAATCCCGCGCTTATCTTTAAATCTTCACCAATCTGCCGGGCACCATTAATTATAGCTCCGTACCAGTTATGATTATTTACATTATCGAATAAAGTCACCCCTTTAGAAGATGTCGTAACATATTTACCGTTAAACTCTCCATCAGTAGCCCATAACGGAACTCCGGCAGTGGTTCCAATTGTTGACCCTGTATTGAACTTTTTAATATCATTAAAGTTTAAAGTTCCGTCAAGGGCAACGAACATTGAACTGGTAGGACTTGTTCCGAGATTAGCTGTGCCATTTCCCCTTCCAAAAGAAGCATAGACAACCGAATTAATGTCAGTATAATCATCGAGTTTCCAATAATGATTTAAGTTAATTACTGGCTTATGATATTTATTCTTGTAGTACGATTGATATTCACCACTATAAAATCCGGACTCATAGTTATATTTTCTTCCTCTTGCTATAACTGAAGGATTATTTGGATTACCAACATAATTCTGATAATAAGTAGCATAAGACTGGTCATGACTCTGGGGGGCTCCCGTTGCCGTTAACACAAGTGTATGTTTTTCATTAATTTTCCAGCCCGCAGATAAGAAATAAGTCCCGCCCCGAAAAGCAGTACCGTCAATATACCCATCACCTGAAGTATAACTACCTAACGCAGAAATAGCAAAACCACTTTTTAATAAGCCTGTATTGTACCCCAATGTGTATTTCTGAAATCCATCATTGCCTATACTGTTTTTAAACATTCCACCTGCTTCCATTTCTGTCGGCTTTGTAACAACATTAATTGTACCACCAACAGAGCTAACAGATAATTTAGAAGCTCCAATACCCCTTTGCACCTGAACTGTACTGGCAATATCCGTAAGGCCTGACCAGTTTGACCAGTATACCTTTCCATCCTCCATGCCATTCACAGGCACTCCATTTATCATCACGGCAACATTTGTACCATCAAACCCACGTATGGTAACACGCGAGTCTCCAAATCCTCCGGCCACCTTGCTAGTATAAACAGAGGGCATACTTTTTAGTAATTCCGGGAATTCGCTGTTAGCACTCTTGTTTTCAATATCGGTAGCCTTAATGGTTGAAATAGCTACCGGAGTTTTTCGTTCAACAGCTTGTCCGGCGGTTATAGTAACTTCGCTCATTGAGAGTGAACTGGATGCAAGCTTAATTAATCCGAGGTTAGTAACATGGGAGCCTGTTACCTCGATATTTAGTTCTTTAGACAAATAACCTACATAATTAAACACAAGAGTATATTGACCTGTCTGGAGTTTAAGTTTAAAGCTTCCATCGATTTCAGAGGATGTACCACCCTTGTGACCTTTAATCAGCACTGAAACTCCCGGCAATGCTTCACTGGAACTACCATCAATTACTTTTCCGCTGACTGTACCCTGTGAAAAAGCGACGAAGGAGCTGAGAAGCATCGGAATAATAAAGAATACGCATTTTTGTAAAAACTTCCTCATAAAAATTTGCTGTTTGATTAAAAATGAAAATTTAATTCTGATTTTCGGTGCCAAAGATAGATACGATTTTTAAGATTTTATAGCTTTGAATATTAATTTAATATTAATTTTTAGAAGGAAAGCACTAAAAGTTGTCATCTTTTGAATTTTATATTGACTTTTTACGCATGAATGCAATTTTAAGTTCTAACAACGGCATCAATGTGGAAAACTTTTACAGAGATGTTGATAATTTACTGATTCATGAAGCGCTATCTCCTGGTTGAATGAGAACTTATCCGGGTGTTAAACGCTCAAAGTATAAAGTAGCTTTCGGGATTTTCAAACTTTCGGATGATAACAAAAGTAATGCATTGTAAAGAAAAATGAGCACTTGAGGAATTCTTTTCACTAAACCATCAACAATTTGTAGATTTGGCGCGTTCAAAAATATAAATAGAAATTCTCATGAATTACGACTTAATAGTTATCGGAAGCGGCCCGGGAGGCTATGTTGCCGCAATTCGCGC
>JAATGT010000199.1 GCA_015654525.1 Bacteroidales bacterium | reverse complement strand
ATATTGAATTCTGCGTAAAACAAGGGTCCGCGCCGGAACCAAAGTTTTTTTCGAAGCGTAAAGTAAGGACGTTCGAGCGATAAACTGTCCGGTAAAAGCCGACCATATTCAATAACCCAGTACCCACACTTCTGAAGTGTCATGCAGGTTTTGTTTACCCGCTGGTCGGTGCTCAGGTCGTTGGTTACACAAACGACGGCCGTTTTTTGCATATCATTTTGTCTTCAAATATTTGATAATATCGCTATAGAGTTTCCGGTGATAGAATTCCGGTGTATCTTCAACCGAAGTATTATGCCAAAGCAATACCAATTCACCATTCCAGCTTTCCACCATATTTATTAAGCGGATACAATATTCATACGCTTCGTGCGCATTGAGATACATATAACGTTTATCGCTCAGGCTGCCATCCATAATAGTGAGAGGGTGTAAAGTGAGCGATGTAAGTTGTTGGGTTCGCGGATTTATCCATTTTACAGCACGACAAGTGCCGAGGCGAAATCCGGCAACATCGGCATAGCCCATAGTGAAGTCGTCCGTAATTCCGGCATCAATCAATGCCTGCATATCCTCCGGTTCACGCGAGTCGAGATAATGATGTCGGTTATAAATGATTGTTTTTTTTGATACTTTTTCCAAATACTTCTTTTCATGCTGGATTAAAGACGTATCAATACCGGCTTCGTAACTTGAATGAAGTCCGAAGGTAATATTTTTCTTCTTACACAGGCTTACAAGCGTTTGAAAATCCTGCACATGGTGTGTAATAAACGGTTTATCTTCTTTGCGTGGACCACCGCCCACTTTTAGAAACACAATGGGTTCGCAACGGTCGGCACCTACGGCCAGCCTTACGGAATTATCCAGTTTAAATAACCAGGGAGAAGTAAACCACGGATCATATTTCAGTCCGCCAAAATAACTTTTAATAGCTTTGTTTCCTTCATTCTTCCGTTTAATTCCGCGAAGTATTCCTCCAAGAAATCCTCTGAAATTGCGATAATGCGAAAGCTGATCCACATCGTGAGTAAGATATATTTTACGGATTTGTTTGGGCAACACTCCTAGTTCGCAACCAGCTTCTTCCAGTTGAGCACGCAACAACTTACCATATTCATCTACCAAGGGCGAATCGATTAATCCGGCGCGATAAGGCAATGATTCTTTTCCTGGGAAACGACCGTGTACATCGCGAACCGTAGGTCGGGCCATTTCTTCGTAACGGCTTATCAGAAAATAGGTACTGGCTACTAAGTCGGCATACAGCACACGGGTATTACCCACCTGCTCCACCCGGGGGCTACCAAACAGAATGGGCGCTTCTTCCCAAATTTGCAAAGGCAGCTGTGGCAATGACTGAGCAGTTCCGTAAATTTCGGGCGAAAAAAATGCAGATGGCACAATTACCAACTTATAACGGTCAAACTCTTCCGGATTGGAGGTGTAACCAATCTGAGAAATTATTTCGGGAGCTACTTCTTCGCCCAACAAAAAATATATTATATAATCTATAATCTCTGGCATTATTCCTTTATTTCAATTTTTTTCTCCGCTCGTGCGTGAAAGTTAGAACAAGTGCAACAACAGCACCTAACAGTAAATCTCTGTTTGATAAAATTCCAAAATACTCATCGGGGGTAGCGGTATGATTTGTTACATATTTCAAAACGACCGATAGGGCTGTAAAAACAGCAAATACACCGAATCCATAGAATATTGGCCGTAGTTTTGGATGTATAGTCATTTGTAAACGTATAAATAGTGTAACTGCACTTGCTTCCGAACATGCATCGGGAATGCTGTTTTTGTTATTATTTTAAAGTCCTCGTCGGGGCAAGTCACTTATTTTTAGTTAGCTTAGGGCAATAGACTTTATATATTACCCACAGAAGCACGAATTACCCCAAATTCGGATGTCAAAAGTACTCAATAAAATCAAATCGGCAGTTTGTTACAAGGGAAAAATTACGACCGGAATTATAGAAAGTTAGTAATTCCATGCTGAAGGATTAATATTCTGGCAACAAAGGTATATGCGCCACAGATAAGTTTGATCTGAAATGTGGTTGTACCATTCGGAAGACTAATCACGTATTTTCGCACAAAAAAGTTATAACATTTCCTATTATTGTTGCCCTGTAAAAAAAACAGATTCTTCGCTTCGCTCAGAATTACAGGTTATTACATTATATTTGTAGGAGACGGGATAACCCAAATCGAAAGAAACTTTGAGGGAGTATAAAACTGAATATATTTCTACTTTTTCGAGAAAGCTAAATCCCCCACCCTGCTGCACTTTTTGGCAACAAGATGGAGAAAATAATCTTTATTTTGCAGGTGTTTCGTTTTCCGGTGTTTCCGGATCATCTTTTCCACTATCACCAAGAGTACGATAGGTTTTGCGAAGCTCGTCGAGTTTATGGAAAAGGGCTATGATGCCATCGTTAGGAGTCAGATTGGCAGCTTGCTGTATAGCTGTGCAAAATTAGGTGTAACTTGCTACAGCAATGGGTTTCAACGAACTGCCCGACAATTCGCGGGCTGCATATTCATCATTTCGTTTTTTGTAAAGAGTATCGCAAGCTGTATTTTTAATTTCCAGACCGGCAAATGCACTATCCAAACCAATAACAACAGCTGCAGCCTTAAGCTCGGGACTGGCTTTATACTTAGCCACGAATTCGGAAATAATACCGTTTTTGGAGTTTTGCGGCAGGTTAGGAATCTCCTTATAAGGCGTAATAAAAAAGTTCAGAGCCTCTGCGGCAGCTTTTTTGCTGGGATCAGCACTTTTTATATACGATTTAGTAATACGGAAAATTTCCCGGGCAAAACTAATACGTTCTTTCTCAAACAGACCAAGGTCTTTGGTAAATTCGCTTTTTTGATTTTTATTTACTTGCTTGCCAAATTTTTCATTATCGGCAATCAACTGATCCAACGCAGCGTTTTCAATATTTCCTAACTGCAACCGGTAGGGAATAGTTACTTCAATACTTGTTTTAATCAAAGAATAAGCATCACTGATTTTCAAATCAATAGTGTACAAAGGGGATAATTCTAGTTTAGACATGGTCATTTAATTTTAAAATTTATACTATGATATTTATAATGTATTCTTTCCAAAAATAAAAAATCACTCAACATCTAAATAGGCTTCCTGAATTTCTAAAAGCCTCATCAAACTCCAAAATACGCTTTCAGAAATTCTGAAAGCATTGTTTAATTTCAAAAAGTCCTTTCAGAATTTCTGAAACACCAATTCAATTTTCAAATATCCTTTCAGAAATTCCAGAGCTATTATCCCATTTCAAAATATCCCTTCAGAAATTCTAAAACAGTTATTTTATATAAAATACTCTTTTCAGAAATTCCAGAATCATTTTTCGGATCCTATTGATTATTTATTATTCAATATACTGTGTTTAAATAGTCCACCTAAGATTTATCGTAGTCATTGCCGGCTAATAAAAATCAAATTGTACAACAAATTTATAAAGTTATTTTTAATTATCCATGCATTTGCAGATTTGTTTTTAATATTTTTATAATAAATTTATATTTATATTCTCATCGTATTTTTTTTGTTGTTGGCCAAACAAAAGCGTTGAATAAAAAAACAATGATCATTCATTTTACCCAATCAAAAGAAATATCTATCGATATTATTTTGGCTAATATAGCAGGCATTCATAAAAAAGAATCTCCGAACAACACTTTCGCGTTATTCGGAGACTCTTTATGGCATGGGTATCTATAAAAACAAATACCGATGATAGGAATATCAATTATTTTTTTCGGCTTTTTTTATCAAAACCTTATCAATCCGGTTGCCGTCGATATCTACAATTTCAAAAACAAATTCAAGAAACTGAAACTTATCGCCTATTTTGGGTATTCTGTTCGTTTGATTTAGCACAAATCCGGCCACAGTGGCATAATCAATTTCATTAAAATCGATTGTAAAATCGGCTATGATATCAGTCAATATTTCCACCGGGGCATCGCCATTTACCAACACCGACTTATCATCGCGGATAAACATGTCCGGTTCAAGTGCTGTACCTTCTTCGGGGATTTCACCAATCAGATTTTCGAGTATATCGTACATCGTAATGATGCCTTCGAAGCCTCCGTATTCGTTTACAACAAAACAAACATGACTTTCCTGCTGGCGAAGCAGGTTCAGCACCTTTTGGGCATCCACTCTTTCGGGAACAATAATAGGCTTAACCATTATATCCTCAATCCGAATATCTTTGGTTTCGCACAAAGCCTTATAATAATCTTTCAAATATAAAACTCCCTCAAAATTATCAACACTGCCATTGCAACAAACCACCTTGCTGTGGTGAATAGTCTTGATATACTGATTAATTTCCTCGTTGCTCCGGCTAATATCTATCCATTCTATGTCCGTGCGATGAGTCATTATGTGCTGTGCCTTTTTATCGGAAAAATAGAAAACATTTTCATGGATAACGTTCTGTTCTTTTTCTATAACGCCTTCGGAAGAAGCCGTTTTTATCATCTGCCTGAGTTCGGACTCCGTAACATGCTGGGTTTGCTTTTTGATTCCTATCAGTCGGTTGATAAAAAAAGTGGAAGCTGATAGTATCTTTACAAATGGGTATAAAACCTTGCTGAAATAATAAATTGCAGGAGCAATTTTCTTTGCAATTTTTTCAGGATTGCTCAGCGCTATGGTTTTAGGCACTAACT
>JAATGT010000104.1 GCA_015654525.1 Bacteroidales bacterium | reverse complement strand
TGTAGATTTACCTACATTTGGATTACCTACAATATTTACAAAACCAGATTTATGCATGCTTTATCAGTTATCAGTTATCAGTATTTTACACTATTACAAATCATTCTTCACTGTATTCGCTGCAAAGATACGATAATTTATGCAGATGTAAAATCAAAGTTTTGATTCATAATTTTTTAGTATATTTGGCGTTTCAATAAAAAGACTGTTTTTTCTCCAATCAGATTTACTTTCATGCTCAACATCAATAAATTATATGAAGTATCACAACGCCTAAAACTCATTTTCATCGTTTTAGCTATTGGTATTGTATCTATTTCGACCTTATTTACCAACAAATTGGCAAATTCATTGGCCTTTGAAGAAAGGAAAAAAGTCGAAATATGGGCCGAAGCTATACGTCAATCAATTTTGTTAGACCAAGGAACGAATACTAATCTTATCGTAAAAATCATAGAAGGTAACACAACCATTCCTATTATAATGACCGATGCAAATAGCAACGTAATCTCGTCATTAAATGTAAAGGAACCTAAAACAAATATTTCCGCTTTTTATACGTACAAAATCAAAAAATTCAAAGCAAATAACCCACCTATTAAATTCAGTTTTGATAATACTACGCAATACATATACTATGATGATTCACTAGTGCTTAAAGAATTATACTATTTTCCGTACGTCCAATTTGGAGTAATCATTACATTTCTGTTTGTAGCTTTTTTTGCATTTTCCGGAACAAAAAAAGCAGAACAAAATCAGGTTTGGGTCGGACTTTCTAAAGAGACTGCTCACCAGCTTGGCACTCCCATTTCTTCATTGTTAGCATGGGTAGATTTACTCAAAATGCGGCATCAGGAAGACAATTTGATAGGTGAAATGGAAAAAGATATAACCCGTTTAGGTATTATTGCCGAAAGGTTTTCTAAAATTGGATCCAGACCCGACTTGCTAATAGTGAGTTTAAACGAAACACTTCTAAGCGCCGTACAATATATGTCTAAACGTTCGTCTCAGAAAGTCACCATAAAATGTCATTTTCCATCAGATGAACCAATATTCATAAAACTTAACACCCCATTATTTGAATGGGTTATAGAAAATCTATGTAAAAATGCTATCGATAGCATGAATGGAATTGGAGGAATAGACATTACCGTCATGTCAAAAAACGAAGAGGTTTATATTGACGTAAAAGATACCGGAAGAGGCATAGATCGCCGAAAATTTAAAGTAATATTTACTCCCGGATTTACAACAAAAAAAAGAGGTTGGGGCTTGGGTCTATCACTTGCTAAGCGTATTATTGAAGAATATCATGGAGGCAAAATATTTGTAAAACAATCGGAATTGAACATTGGAACTGTTTTTCGAATTGTTTTGAGCTCAAAATCAAAGTAAAAAGCAGAGAAGAACAGCCTGTCTAGAATAGTCGAACAAGAAGATTAACTATTGAAAATATGTAGTTTAAATAAACATCTTGAATAAAAAGAATAAAATAAAAAAGAAAGTATTTCGTAATAGAACATATTTTCGTACCTTTGCGCGGTTTTAAATATCAAGTGAAAATGTCAAAATTCGAGCTATATAACGTAGTACTAAAGGATATTAATAACGAAACACGCATAATTGAGTATGAACTTGATGATGCTTATTTCAAAAAAATAGATAGCCCTGAAGTACAAAAAGGAAATGTAAAAGCAAAAGTCAGCGTTCAAAGAAAGCTGAGTACTTTTGAATTACAATTTTCGCTCGATGGATCTATTGTCATTCCATGTGATCGTTGTCTAGATGATATGGAACAAGCAATTCATTATAAAGAGAAACTTCAGGTTAAGTTTGGAGACAGGTTTGCTGAAGAAGATGACATTGTAATTGTTCCCGAATCGGAAGGGGCGATTAATATTGCTTGGTTTTTATACGAATTTATCGTATTAAACATTCCAATGAAGCATGTACACGCTGCTGGCGAGTGCAACAAAACTATGGTCGTCAAACTCAGAAAACACATCACCCGGCAAAAAGATGACGATGATGATGACAACTCAGCGTTAGAGTTTGAAGATGACGATTTCACAGCAGATGAAGTTCAGACAGACCCGAGATGGGACGGTCTACAAAACATAACAGAAAACAATTAAATAAACAACTAAGATGGCACATCCTAAGAGAAAAATTTCGAAACAACGAGCAAGAAAAAGAAGAACGCACTATAAAGCAGAAGCTCCAACATTAGCAATATGTTCAAATTGCGGTGCAGCACATATTTATCACACAGTTTGCGGCGAATGTGGCTACTATAGAGGTAAATTGGCTATCGAAAAGTTAGCAACGGTATAATCCCGCAACTTTATCAAAATAAGATATATTTTAAATAATCAATTAAGCTCTAAATTTTCATTTTAGGGCTTGATTTTTTTAAATCAATATAAAAAAATGTCCAATATCAAAGCGGTCATTACAGGTATAGGTGGCTACGTTCCAGACTACATACTCAATAACCAAGAGCTTAGCACCATGATGGACACTAACGATGAGTGGATAACTACTCGTGTGGGCATCAAAGAGCGTCGTATATTAAAAGACAAGCATGCAGGATCTTCGTTTATGGGTGCAAAAGCCATTGAAGATTTGTTTTCTAAAACAGGAACCAAACCAGAAGAAATAGATCTGGTTATTTGTGCAACCAGTACCCCTGATCATATTTTTCCATCTTGCGCTTCAATGGCTGCAGACAAAGTTGGAATAAAAAATGCATTAGCTTTTGACGTTCAGGCAGCATGTTCTGGATTTATCGTTTCGCTTTCAACTGCAGCCAGTTTCATTGAATCTGGAAAATACAAGAAAGTTTTAGTATTGGCTGCAGAAAAAATGTCTTCAATTACGAATTATACGGATCGCACTACCGCACCTCTTTTTGGCGATGGCGCTGCAGTGGTGCTTCTTGAACCTACTACAGAAGAGGTCGGTGTTATGGACTCACTCCTTCGAACTGACGGGATTGGCTACAAGCACCTACAAATGAAAGCTGGTGGATCAGCAAACCCAGCCACACATGAAACAGTTGAAAATCAACAACACACTATCTATCAAGAAGGGGCTTATGTATTTAAACATGCGGTTGTTGATATGGCCGAAATATCAGCAGAGATCATGGATAAGAACAACCTGACAAAAGATGATGTTACTTGGTTAGTTCCACATCAGGCTAATTTGCGCATTATTGATGCAGTAGTGCAACGCACAGGTGTTGAATATGAAAAAGTAATTATCAACATTGATCATTTCGGCAATACATCTGCAGCCAGTATTCCTCTAGGAATGTGGGAATCCGAAAATAAATTCAAAAAAGGCGATAATATCATACTTACCGCTTTTGGAGCCGGATTTACCTGGGGAGCAGTTTATTTAAAATGGGGGTATTAATAATTACCCATCTTTATATTACAGAAAAAGACGAGCCTTACAACTCGTCCTTTTCTGTAATATTTACCTCTTAATAAAGAAAGAATCAGGCTATTTTATCATGCCTCCAAAATATTTGTCTAATAAATTCTTTGCTGCAATAAAAGAGCTCAATTCATTCGAAAGCACCCGTTTTTCACTATCAATCAATAGATTTTGAATCTCTGAATTCTGATAGAAATTAGCTTTTAGTTGATCATTAATGGTTTCGTACATCCAATATTTGGATTGCGAGTTGCGTTTATGCTCAAAATAGTCATTAGCTTTCACAAATTCAATATATCTTTCAACCATATTCCAAACCTCTGGAATCCCATTTAGCTCAACAGAAGAACACGTTATAGCTTCGGGCGACCAACCGGAATCGTGCGGAGGAAACAGATGCAAAGCATTCTGGTATTGAGTTTTTGCAACACGAGCTTTATCAGTATTACTTCCATCACATTTATTAATAGCAATGCCATCAGCCATTTCCATAATTCCACGTTTAATTCCCTGCAACTCATCTCCGGTTCCGGCTAGTTGAATCAGCAAAAAGAAATCAACCATGGAATGAACTGAAGTTTCCGACTGCCCTACCCCTACCGTTTCAACGAAAATGGTATCAAAACCTGCTGCTTCGCAAAGTATAATATTTTCACGTGTTTTACGCGCTACGCCACCTAAAGAACCTGCCGATGGTGAAGGTCGGATAAAAGCATTCTTAGCAACAGATAACTCCTCCATACGAGTTTTATCCCCCAAGATACTTCCCTTGGAACGTTCAATACTCGGATCGATTGCCAAAACTGCTAATTTACGTCCTTGTCGAACCAGGTGCATCCCCAAAGCTTCAATAAAAGTACTTTTGCCTGCACCAGGCACGCCAGTAATACCCATGCGAATAGCATTTCCTGCATAAGGAAGACATTTTTCTATCACCTCCTGAGCAACCTGTTGATGCTCTGGAAGCGAACTTTCAACTAATGTGACAGCCTGACTTAGCATAGTAATATCACCACCCAAAATACCCTCTACAAATTCCGCTGCACTAAAATGCTTGCGTTTTCGTGTAAGTTGCATGTACGGATTCACCATCGGAGCAGATTCAACCCCTTCATTCACACTGAGACCTTTATAATTAGGATCATTCTCAGGGTGATCATTATGTTTGTAATGCATATCTTATAGAGACTTAAAGAGCCAGAATTTTTCACTTCTGGCTCTTTTATTAAATTTAAAAATCAATTCTAATTCACTTAACCATTATTCACTTCTGAATTTTCCAACTAACAATCAAAATTAGAAAGCTATTCTCCGGATCGTTCGTTTGCAACGTAAGTGATTTTTTATAATCTCCTACTGCAAGATTTTTAGAATCAAGACGAACAATAATATCAGAGGATTTACCACCTGAAATCGTATTTTTGGAGACTTTAACAGCCAACTCTCGATTATTATTGATTATCCGACGAATCTCCAAAGAGCTTTGACCTTTATTGCTTATCTTGTATTTTCCTGTTGGTTTACGACCGGCATTAATAGTACCCAGATTGATAGCTCGTACAGGCATTTCCAAAATTGGAGCTTTTCGTTTCTGGTCCAAAGTAAGCTTACTAAAGTCTTCAACAACGTTGCCTACCACTAAAATCTTCGAATCATCGGAGAACTGTTTTGCCCCATTCAAATGCAAATAAACATCATCTGTAACAGGTCCCCATTGGTTGCAGTTCTTCGAATTAAATGTAAAGGTGATCTTACCATTTTCATTCGGCTTCAAAGTTTCTGGTAAAATAGAAGCAGTAAGATAATTGGGAAGATTTTCCAAGGATGGCTTAAGATCGCCTTTGGTTGTATTCTGAATTTCTAAAACTCTCGACTGCGATCTGCCTTTATCCACATTATTCATTTGAATAACCTTAGCTTTCAGAGCGAGTCCACCTATATTTACCGGATAAGCTGAATTCTCAGCCGATTGCTTTGCAATCACATCACCATGAATAGTAATAACAACCTGTTCATCGGATGCATTACTATAAACTGCTATTGATTTAGTAAACAGATTTGGACGTCCAAGAGGATTGTAGGTAACTGTTACAGATCCTTTTTTACCTGGCTCAATAGGTTCTTTAGTCCATGTAGGTGTTGTACAACCGCATGAAGCCTGCACGCGGTTTACAACCAACGGACCAGTTCCCTTATTGATAAATTCAAAAATATGAGTCACCTTTCCATCCTCTTCTCTAATTCTCCCAAAATCATGAGTTTTTTCCTGAAAACTAATAACAGCTTTTTGCGACATGGCCGCAAAAGACAATGCAAAACACACAAATAGTAGGCTATACTTCTTCATATCCATTTTCTGTAAAATTCAAATTGAAAAATTTAAGTTTTGCCGCTGTTCTGCTCATTGCAAGGATTACTTATTTTTTTGCTTCAGTAGCTTCTGACTGTTTCGGAGTTGGGATAACTTCACCTCTGATAATAAGCACAACCTGTTCCTGACTTCCATTCGTGTATACAGTAATGGTCTTGGTAAATGCATTGGGTCTGCCAGCTGGATTATAAGTAACAGTTACAATACCTTTTTTACCAGGTTCGATAGGCTCTTTAGTCCAAACAGGCGTAGTACAACCACACGAAGCCTGCACTCTATTTACCACCAAGGGAGCATTTCCTTTGTTTGTAAATTCAAATACATGTGTTACCGGACCATTCTTTTCTAATATTTTTCCAAAATCGTGTTCTTTCACTTCAAAATTAATGGCTGCTTTTTGAGACATTGCTACCAATGAAAATACAAGACACGCAAATAATAAGCTATACTTCTTCATAAAGATAAAATTAATTTGTTTTTATTTTTAAACTGAGTTTATTGAGACATGCAAAAATATAAAAAATGTAGCTCATTCTTCCGAAATATCTAAAATATCTATTCAATTTTACTCAACTAGAGATTTACACAAGCACAATTAACTAATAAATAACGAATTTCAAGTAAAATCAATTTCAAAAAGAGAAAGAAGTCATCAAAGAAACGCTAAAAAAATAGCTACCTTTGCTGTGATTATCAACAAAGCATATGAAAGCACTTATTCAACAACTTACAACAGAAAACAACAGCTATGTAATCAATTGCTACCATCACCTCCATACACACCCCGAACTTTCATTTCAGGAATTTAAAACAGCAAGATTTATTGAAAACGAACTAAGCTCAATGGAAATTCCATTTCGGGCTAAAATAGGGGGCAATGGTATTTTAGGTAAAATAGAAGGCTTGAATCCTCATAAAAAAGTAATTGCCCTACGTGCTGATATGGATGCACTACCCATATACGAAACTGTAGATACTCCTTGGAAATCCAAAAATAACAATGTGATGCATGCCTGTGGACATGATGCCCACACAGCTTGCTTACTGGGAGCTGCAAAAATTTTAAATAAACTTAAGAACAAATTTGAAGGGACAATACTTTTGATCTTTCAGCCCGGTGAAGAAAAATCGCCAGGTGGAGCGAATCTTATGCTTGAAGATGGTATATTTGATGAAATAAAACCGGAAATAATTTTAGCTCAACATGTATCGGTAGATTTTGAAACCGGAACAATGGGTTTTCTGTCTGGAAAAATAATGGCTTCGGCAGATGAAATTCATTTAAAAATTCACGGTAAAGGTGGTCATGGGGCATTGCCACATTTAGTAAACGACACTGTTTTAGCTGCTTCGCAAACAATTGTTTCGCTTCAACAAGTTCGGAGTAGACTTTGCCACCCGCTCACCCCTATGGTATTAACTTTTGGAAAACTGATTGCCAACGGGGCAACCAACGTAATTCCCCACGAAGTACTACTCTCTGGCACTTTCCGTACTTTTGATGAACAATGGCGCATAAAAGGCAAGGAACACATCAAACGAATCATTACCGAAACTTGTGCAGCTTATGGCTGCACAGTAGAAATTGACATGCCTACAGGCTATCCTTGCGTAATGAATAACGAAGAAACAACCAACAATGCCCGCACTTTTGCGACCGAATGGGTTGGACCCGAGAATATACGAACTCTGGAAACCCGAATGACTTCGGAAGATTTTGGATTTTTCACTCAGGAATACCCTTGCTGCTTTTTTCGTTTCGGAGTAAAAGGAGAAGTTAACGCCAACACAGGGGGACTACATAGTTCCAATTTTCAAATTGATGAGAAAGCATTACAAACCGGAATGGGTGGTATGGCATGGTTGGCATGGAAATTTATCTCCGAATAAAAAATCAATCTTCTTCTTGTTTTTCTTCATTTGCCGGCTCATAATGGTATACATTAGCATATAAATTTTCTTTGATTAAGTCAAAATGAGTGCCGGCAAAATGAGGATCATTACTCATTAATTGCATAGGTAATAAAAATCCAGTGTCCTCGTAAGGCGGTTGGGCATATTTATGTGAAAGGACAGAAAAACCTAGCCTTTCATAAAATTGTATACGCCGAATAGCAGCAGGGCTATTAGGCATTTCCACCTCCAAAACAATCGGTAATTTTATTTGTGACATTAAAATTTGTAAAGCTTCCGATCCAATATGCTGACCACGAAAATTAGTGCTTACAGCAAAATGTTCGATATAATAAAACCTGTCGAAAAGCCAGGAATTCAAAAAACCAACAAATTTATCGTTTTGCATTAATACATAAGCGTGAAAACGCTTTTCGTAGCTCAACTCATACTCAAGTCCGGCCCAACTTTTCCGTTCAGCAGGGGGAAAGGCGAGTGCATAGAGATTAAACAAATTCATAAAAAGCGGATCGGTAACACTGTTGATTGGATGAAAATTAAGCATACTTCCTATTTTAAATACAAACTCGAAAACATCTAGAACTCCTTTTTACACCTTAACGAATAAGATCAAAAAATGTTCATATTTATAGACATATTCACCGAAAGAAATCATTGTTAAGCCACAAAAAAAACGTACTTTTGTGATCGAATTAAAGAATCCAGAATCAAACTAATTTTTATACTAACTAAATAACAAAAGTATGATTTATTCGCACGAAGTAGAACACATGTGTGTTGTAAAAAAAGGTCCTAACCATGGTCCTGCACCCATACCTGAAGAAGGCAAATGGGTAAAATCGAAAGAAATAAAAGATATTTCAGGTTTAACTCATGGGATCGGCTGGTGTGCTCCTCAACAAGGCGCATGTAAACTGACTTTAAACGTTAAAGATGGCATTATCGAGGAAGCATTGGTAGAAACTATCGGTTGTTCAGGTATGACTCACTCAGCTGCTATGGCAGCTGAAATTCTTACTGGAAAAACTATCCTTGAAGCATTAAACACCGATCTTGTTTGTGATGCTATCAACGTAGCTATGCGTGAATTGTTTCTTCAAATTGTTTACGGTCGTACACAATCGGCTTTTTCTGAAGGCGGTCTGCCTATCGGTGCCGGATTAGAAGATTTGGGTAAAGGCTTGCGCTCGCAAATTGGGACTATGTTTAGCACAAATGCTAAAGGTGTTCGTTATTTGGAAATGGCTGAAGGTTATATCAACCGTAT
>JAATGT010000169.1 GCA_015654525.1 Bacteroidales bacterium | reverse complement strand
GAAACGTTCCATCACTATAACTTCTTAAGCCTCCGGGTAGACCAGTAAAACCGCTTTCATTTGTAGCACTAGTGTTAGGACTAATCCAATTTAGAAGACCTGCTTCTTTAAGCTTACCACCGGCTACATTTTCACCACCCAGGTAATAAGTCAAAGTACTCCAATCTGCATCGGAAGGTATATGCCAACCTGCTGGTGCTATTTTACGGCTGTCGTTTACAGCAAACCAGTTATAAAGATGTCCGTATTTTGAACTGTTGTTTACAGAATTGTTATAATCACAGTAAGCACCTGTAGATAATGCTGCCCAATTATTATTGTTAGTAATATTCGGAATAGAATCGCCATTCAGGTATCTTGTCGTTTTAAGGTTCTCTAGCATCCATACTTGGTTACCAATTGTAATTGTGTGATACACATTACCGTCAATATCTGTAACTGTATTAGACCAATCTTCGAAATTAAGATTTAGATTCGCGGTATTTAATTGTATATTAATTGTTTTCTGGTAATTTCTGATGAATCTAAATTCTCCTTGTGTATTCAATATTATTCCCTTTGCTCCAACCCATTGAACTTTTACAAGAATTGAATCTGCATAAGTATTTGCATTTTTAAATATAGTAGATAGGTCACCGCTTGGAACTTTGAATAACCGAATAGACGTGCTGGTTTTAGTTGTGCTGTTTAATTCGGTTGTGTCATTACCCATAATAATATTTAGCTTTCCATCTGTCAAACCATCTACAGTGTAGGT
This sequence comes from Bacteroidales bacterium, assembly GCA_015654525.1. GTDB lineage: Bacteria > Bacteroidota > Bacteroidia > Bacteroidales > Paludibacteraceae > Paludibacter. The sequence continues at coordinate 9,982 of JAATGT010000169.1, read as the reverse complement.
AACACCAAATCCCATCCTCAGCAAATTAAAATCTATATTGGCTAATCCCTTTTCTACTGTAACCGTTTTTTCACAATAGAATAGATCAATTTCGGGATAGTCTTTCACTGTAGTAGTGCTAAGTTTTGTACTCGAAATTAAATTAATGTCTTTAAGTGCATTTCCTTTTATAAATTTGTTTCCTAATAGTGTTTTATTTGGTAAATAGAAGTATCTGCCATCCGTCAGAACATCTTGTTTTAGTCCATTACCAGTACCTACTTTGTATGTGGCAATTTTAAAATGATAGGACTTACCGGTTGTCATTGCAATTTTCATACTGTCTATTTTGTCAAAAAGTCCATAATAATAGGCAGAATCATTTTCATATACTTGTATAGCATATATTACCTGATTGGGGTCAACAGACATTTTTACATTGTTCCCTTTTACGTTCATAGGAACATCTGTGTCTTGATTTAAGCTAATAAATGCAGGGTTTAATTTTACACTAATTAGGTCTCCCTGTGATTCAAATTCATTTTTGCATGAATACATGAGTAATGACATGCATAAAATTAAAAGGTAATAATTTAGTTTCATAGTAATAATTTTTTATTTATAAGCTTTTGTGCTTCTACTTTTGATGTTTGGTTTATATCTATATTGTTTCTTTTGTCTAAACGATATTGTTTTTTGACTGAAACCTAGCAGGTATGTACGCACACACGATAGGTTGATGTGATCATACATTATCCAACAATTCATTAAAGTCACTGTCATTTAGTATTTCAACAGCTTGCTGATAGTCATTTTTATTTATTTGAATCTGTATGTTTTCTATGGGGTTTAATCCCATATAGCTACCCAGAACAGATGAGGCAGGATTGTCAGAAACTAACATTGTGTAGATTTCATATTCTTCCAGAGTAGCCTGTATATCTTCAGCAATTACTCTGTCGTCTATAGATAGTAGTAGTCTTAAGTTATTTTCTTTCATAAGTTTTTTTAATCAAGAATAGTATAAATTTTCACAGTTCAAAAATACAAAATGAAATTAACCTCGCCAACAATATTTGTGTTTATTTTTGAATTCAGATTAAAAAAGCTTATTATTGCCTGTTTCAGTTAATGTGGAGGCATTGTTTGCGACATGCAAATAACAGCAATGACACAAATTTTTGCAAATAAGATAAGGAAATAAAGGGAGGAGGTATTCATTAAATAAGGTTGCGTTGATTTGTGCATTTAGCGCAAGCTGCGTTCCTAAAAATAATCTTCAGGTGTACACAAATAAAATAGTATAAAGTGGGGCTTGAAGTTGTGCCTTTATTGATCTTCCTATATAAAATAACATATTGCTCCGGTTATTTAACCGCAGTTATCTATTCCCGTTGTTGCAAGACCATTAATTTTGTGCTGATTTATTCTTCACGTATCATTCAATTTAATTTACTCATAATATGAATATTGAAAAACTAGGATTTATTGGGTTGGGCAATATGGGACATCCCATGGCCAAAAATTTGGAAAAAGCAGGTTTTCCGCTTACTGTGTACAATCGCACCGCTGAAAAAGCTCATGATTTTGCAAAAGTATCTACGGTTAGTTCATCCGTAAGTGCATTGATAGCAAACAGTTATGTGGTGTTTACCATGCTTACAAACGATACGTCGGTAAAAGCAGTGTATGACGAAATTCTGTCTCTTGATGTACAAGGAAAACTGTTTGTGGACATGAGTACTATTTCGCAGCAAGCAAGTCTGGCTAATGCCCATGCACTGAAAGCAAAAGGAGCACGACTTATTGATGCACCTGTAGCGGGAAGTACACAACCTGCCACCGAAGGAACATTGACCATCATGGTGGGTGGTGATGACTGCGATTTTAATCGTGCTTTGATTTATCTCGAAAAAATGGGAAAATCTATCCGGCATTTAGGCGAAAATGGGAAAGGTCTTGCAGCCAAACTTTGCGTCAACTATTTTCTTTCACTGATTTATCAGGGTTTGGCCGAAACGGTTCTGTTGTCCGACAAATTTGGTGTAGATCGCAATGAGATGCTGGGCATTATCAATAGTAGTGCCTGCGGAAGTGGTGCTACCAAAGTCAAAACTCCGCTTTTACTCGAAAACAACTTTGCTCCGGCTTTTGCCCTCGACCTTATGCTAAAGGACATTTTACTGGCTCAGGATGCAGGTGCAGATTTTCCATTGTCCAAATCGCTTATTGAAACCTACCAGGCTGCACACGACAAAGGGTTGGGTGGCGATGATGTTATTGGAATAATCAACTATATACAAAATCGGAAGTAAGAAAAATTAAATAATGGTTTTTTGCAGTACCCAAAAGAGTCTTTGGTGGAAATAGCCGAAAAATAAGCATTGAAAATAGTCTCAACACTATTACCTTTGCAGCTTATGTCAAAAAGGGAATTCATGGAGCGTAACGAAGAAGAAAAGGAAAAATTAAATGCAAGTGAGATAGATAATTGCATCTCAGTTTTAGAGCATTTACTCGAAAACGGTGATCAGCTGATTCATTTGTCGGAAGAGCAACGAATAAAACTAATGAAGGTTGCGGGACAAATAAGTCGACCTGACAGGGCAGAACTAAAAAAGCGCAACAAAGGAGCCAAAATTGCTAAAAAACAAGAACTCTCTGATATTAATCGTAAAGCTCGTGCTGCATCCAGCATTCGTAGTGCCCGTTTGGCAAGTGTATTTCAGGCTCCTGAACAAATATCCTTACCGGAGTCGGCTGCCACCGAAGGCAAACATTTTCTGACTTCCGAACAGAACTGTTACGTCTGCAAAAAGCGTTATACAGAAATACATCATTTTTACGATTCGATGTGTACCGAGTGTGGCGATTTGAATTATGCCAAACGTTTTCAACGTTGTGATATGACGGGGCAGGTAGCTCTTATTACCGGTTCACGACTAAAAATAGGCTACCATACCACGCTTATGATGTTACGTTCGGGAGCGTCGGTTATTGCTACTACCCGTTTTCCTGCTGATTCGGCTATACGCTTTGCCAAAGAAAAAGATTTTGCCGAATGGAGTCACCGGCTGCATATTTATGGACTTGATCTGAGGCATATTCCCAGCGTGGAACTGTTTGCCAACTATCTGGAAAACAAATATGAACGACTTGACATCCTGATAAACAATGCCGCACAAACAGTGAGAAGACCTGCCGGCTTTTATGCTCACCTGATGGCCAATGAGTCGCTGCCTTTTCATGAACATTCAGCCGATGTGCAACTGCTACTGCAACATCATCATGAATGTATAGCGCAACTGGATTCGTTTACCGGAGCGGGTTCGGATACAGATACAAATAAAGCGATGACTACCCGATGGAATGTACTTACTCCGGGGATAGGTATTAAATCGTCGGCACAACTGTCGCAGATACCCTATAGTTTTGATAACTCTAACGAAGCTGTGGAACTTTTCCCTGAAGGAAAGCTGGATGTGGATCTTCAACAGGTGGATTTACGGAAGACCAACAGCTGGCGACTGAAACTGGGTCAGATAGAACCGGTAGAAATGATGGAAGTACAGCTCGTGAATTCTATAGCACCTTTTATACTTTGTAACCGCTTAATAGCCCTGATGCGAAAAGACTATACGGGAAAGAAACATATTGTCAACGTGTCGGCTATGGAGGGCAAGTTTCATACATTCAATAAAATTGATCGTCACCCGCATACCAATATGGCCAAAGCTGCACTGAATATGCTGACACATACATCCGCAAGTGATCTGGCTAAAGATGGTATTTTTATGAATGCTGTAGACACGGGGTGGGTGACCGACGAAGATCCGGCAGAACTATCCAAACATAAACAGGAAGTGCACGATTTTCAACCACCACTGGATATAGTAGATGGAGCAGCTCGTGTGTGCGATCCGTTTATTGATGGTATTAATACCGGTAAACACTGGAGTGGACAGTTTCTGAAAGATTATTTTCCGATAAGTTGGTAATCAATAATTGTCAGTGATAAATGATAAGTGATTGCATACTCTCATTTTCAACTACCAACTTCTCACAGTTTCTCACTAGTCGTTTCCGGAAAATCATTTTTCAGTTGGTTTCGGTCTGAAAAACCGGCTTTCAGTGCTTGTTGAAGTTTGGAAAGAGTAGCTTCGTTATTTCCGGCCCAATAGGAAGGGAAAGCTGAAAAGTAAAACATGTCCGGGTTTTCCGGTTCCAGCATGCGGTAAATAGCCAGAATCTTATCCAGTGCTTCGGCATTTCGTTGGCTGATGGCTTGTTTGCAAAGCGAGTAACAGGCAATTCCCCAGAAACCTTTTATTCTCCGGTACATGTCGTTGACATAGGTGTTTTGCTCCGTTTTGATTTTTTTGTCTGTGGTGTCGATCTCTTTTTTCCACCACAGTGTATCTTTAGTTTGAAAATCCTCTATATACGGTTGTCGCATACTTATTTCATATTGAAGGCATTTTTGTAGTTGCTTCAGTTGATTGATATAGGCAGCGTTCGTACTTAGTGCTTGGTAGGTGGCAGCAAAGGTTTTATCATTATTAAATGGTAACGTCGAAGCCATATTGTGGGCAAGGAGTGTTGCTTTCAGATAATCACCCTGTTGCCGCAATACGTTGATTCTTGTGTGCTGATGCTGACAATAGATTTTAAACTCTGACAAGGATAGGGAAGGAGTGCCAACTGTTTTACCCGACATGGATAGAAAGCCCCATGTATTGGTCAACAAAATACTATCAGGCCAGTTGTGAGAAGCATTGGTGAGTTCTATTTTCAGATTAGCGGGCGTTGAATGTTCATCAAACAGGTATTGCGCAGTTTCCATAAAATTAAAATCGTCTGTCCCCGATATGGAGATTACAGGACAATGAACTGCCTGAATCTGATCTGGACTGGCTAAGGCTCCGCACATAATTAAACCATTTAGCTGATGTGTGAGTGCATAACTAAGTGCCATGCGTGCACCTCCCGAAAAACCGGTCAGATAAATCGTTTCACTAACCGGATATTTTTGACGTACATCGTCAATCAGAGCATGTATGGCAGCCTCGTAACCCTCAAAGCCATTTTTAATCAAATCAGAAGCAACAAGTATAGCCGGATATTGTCTGGCGCCCTGCCTGAATTTATCTAACGCAAATTTTCCATTTCCATGTGCATCAATAATTATCAACAGCGGTAATTTATCAGCTGTGTTGTGCCTTGTAGGTATATAAACTTCATAGATGTTTTTCGAATCTGATTTACAATTGTCCATTTTTTCTACAACCTGCGCTGTTCCTGTTGATTTGCTGGTACTATTACACGAAACCAGTCCGCAAACCAGCATGGAAAATAACAGTAGAGATTTTCTATTCATTTGTTTTGTATTTTTTCGTCCCAAAGATAAAGAATCAATTCAGCCAGACCTACAATACCTATGATTTTTTTCTAAAGGCTTGTTGCTTCTGCCACCCTGATGTGTGAATCTTGTAAGTCTTTATATAAATTGTGTAAGGCTTTCGTAGCTTAAAGGCCTCATCTTTGTACTATGAAATTAATTAATATTTAAAACAAATAAAAATGAGAAAATTAAAATTACTTGTATTTGGAATGCTGTTGATGCTTGCGGGCTCAACACAAGGTCAACTATCTGTCAGATTAAATATTGGGACACCTCCGGCATGGGGTCCGGAAGGATATAGCAGTGTTCGGTATTATTATCTGCCCGATGTAGAAGCCTATTATGATGTACAAGCTTCGATGTTTATCTATATGTCGGGTAACAGATGGGTTCACAGATCTCATTTACCGGATCGTTACCGAAACTATGATTTGTACGGAGGCTATAAGGTCGTTATGAATGATTATCATGGCAATGCGCCTTATTCACATTTCCGCGAACATAGAATGAAATATGCCCATGGCTACCGTGGTAACCCACAGCGGAATATTGGTGAACGAAATAATGGCCATGCTAGGCATAATGATTTTCGACCAAACCAAAATAATGGCCGGGGAAACGACCACAACCAGATGAGAAACCAAAGTCAACAACATGGTAATGACAGAGGAAACGGACGGGGAAATGATAAAAAACAAGAACATGGTAATGACTGGAAAGATGGCCATGATAACGGAAACCGTAGATAAAAATATCAGCAAATAATCAATTAAAAAATATACAAATGAAAGCAATAACTCTTACTATCGCATTGATTCTAGTAACTATAGGTACTAATCTGTCAGCTCAACGTCATAAATCATATTCATATTCAGAAGAATATGGTAATACATTAAACATCGGATTAGGTATTGGCGGATATTCTGGCTATTATGGCTATTCTGGAAATGCTTTGCCGGTTTTTGATATCAATTACGAATTTGGTGTGGCCAAAAATTTTACGCTGGCTCCGTTTTTAATTATCTATTCTTATTCGGATGATAATTACAGGGCATTAGTCACTCCGGTGGGTGTAAAAGGAACGCTTTATTTAGATAAATTATTACATGCCGGAACCAATTGGGATTTTTATGTTGCCGGGTCGTTGGGAGCAGCCATTGTAAATACGAGCTGGGATAATAATTATACTGGTGACAGAAGTTATTATAGATCTGTTGATCCTTTGTATGTTGATTTTCATGTGGGAACCAAATATCATTTCAATAGAAATATTGCTGCATTCCTTGATTTATCTACCGGAGTTTCGACCATTGGTATAGCCATACATTAAAAAAGGGATTATGTAATGCTATAAAAATAATTTTTTAAAAAGCATCAAATGAAGAATCTAAAGGAACTATCATTCATCGTATTGATATTCGCATTTGCATCATGCGCAAATGTTTCCAAATTTCCTGTTTCTACGGTGACTCCTGCGGCTAATATTGAAGTTCGCAGACAGCAGGATCAGAATGGAAACAATAAAATTACAATTACAGCAAATTACTTAGCTGCAGCTGAAAGATTACATCCACCCAAGAAAGTGTATGTAGCATGGGTTTTGTTCGAAAATAATGGTATAAGGAATCTGGGACAATTAAAAATCAAAAATGCGAAAACAGCAGAAATAAAAGCTGTAATTCCATTCAAATATACTGAGATCTTTATTACAGCCGAAGATCAGGTGGATATATTACATCCGGCCGGCGTTGAAATATCGCGTATTAAATTTTGAATATCACGATTTTATTATTCACAAAAAAAAGAAATCAAATGAAAAAAAATATTTTTGCAATCCTGACCTGCGTATGTATGGCTGGTACAATGAATGCTCAGGGAGCAGACTCGAATACGAGTGACAATATCCATATCGGACTAAAAATAGGAGCTAATTATTCCAACATTTACGATTCGAAAGGTGAGAAATATGATGCTGATGGCAAGCTCGGTTTTGCGACAGGTGCTTTTGTGAGTATTCCTATTGGTAGATTTTTAGGTATCCAACCGGAAATTTTGTTTTCCCAAAAAGGATTTACAGCTACAAGTAGTGTGCTTGGTACCGATGTTAAGCTGACCCGTACCACAAATTATATTGATGTTCCTATATTTCTGGCTATAAAACCCAGTGAAATGATAACATTACTTGTCGGACCTCAGTACTCTTATTTGATGAAACAGAATGACAAGTTTACAAATCCGATTACTAATATTGAGACAAACACAGATTTTGATACGGATAATATTCGTAAAAACACTTTCTGCTTGGTTGGTGGAGTGGATATAAACCTAAATAATCTGGTTCTTGGAGCAAGAGTTGGAATGGATATGTATAACAATAATGGTGACGGAACATCAACAACTCCCCGTTATAAAAATGTATGGGCACAAGCCACGGTAGGCTTTCGGTTGTAAGGAAGTAAACCGGTTGATTAGTTGATTGGTTCAAAGGAAAACAAGTAAACGGGTAAACTAGTAGACCAGTAAACCCATTCAACCGATTAACTAATCAACAAATCAACAAATAATAAATAATCGAATGTGTGAATTATGTAAGCTTTTTCAATAATAGTGTAACTGATGGAAGAGTAAACATGGATACATTTGTATTATTCAAAAATGTATAAATCAATTATAAAAACAAAAAAGCATTATGAGTACAGGAAAAGTAGTATTAGGCGTAGTTGCCGGCGCAGCCACCGGAGCTTTATTAGGAATCTTATTTGCTCCGGCACGAGGTTCGGTAACACGCAGATCAATTTGCCGTAAAGGTGAACGAGAAGTGGATGCATTGAAAGATAAATTCAGCGATTTTGTTGATAGCATTACCGATAGGTTTGCAAAAGTAAAAGAAGACGTATCCGATTTGATTGATGACGTAGAGTTAAAAGTCGAAGAAGTTGAAAAAGATCAGAAGGCTTCTAAAAAGTAGTGTTGAAACCAACAAAAACGGAGTCTGGTTCGAATAATGATTTCAAACTGAATTAGCCTGCCTTAGGTGCTTCGGAGCAGACTCTGTTTACAACTACAAACCATCCATTACCTAACAGACAATTGAAACTGCCGATAAAAAAGTAACCCGCATTATGGAAAATAATACACAATTGATGGAATCGCTGCTCGAAAGAGTGACTGACTATGGCAAAACAAGCTATGAGCTGGTGAAGCTGAAAGTGGTTGACAAGACTACCGATGGTCTTTCGTCATTTTTGCCCAATACTGTAATAGGTGCTATTGTTTGTAACTTTCTGTTGTTTGTAAATCTAGGATTAGCCCTTTGGATTGGTAAAATTTTGGGTGAACTCTTTTACGGGTTCTTTATTGTAGCGGCTTTTTATGCATTGGTGGCTTTTGTGATGCATTTGTTTATGCGCAAATGGCTAAAAAGAATTTTGTATGATTATATGATTAAACAACTGCTTAAATAAAATACAAATGGAAAATATAAGCTGTGCAGCCGAACTTAAAATTGCCATCCAAAAATTGGAGTTTCAACATAGCCTTCAGGGCAAAATGTTGCAAGAAGACTTTTTTATTGCATACGATAGTTTGAAACCTGCCAATTTAATCAAAAACACCCTGAGTGAAATTACTTCATCACCTTATTTAATAGACAATATGCTGGCTGCAGTGACCGGAATGATCAGCGGTTATGTATCTAAAAAAATTACGGTGGGTGCTTCTCATAGTTTGTTTCGTAAAATAATGGGTTCTGTGTTGCAATTTGGTGTTACAAACATAGTGGCGCAAAATCCGGATGCTTTAAAAACAATAGGTAACTGGGTAATTCAACAGCTATTTCATAGAAACGAAGATAAAACAGAGAAAGTGTGATTGCAGCTAAATCCATATTACCATTTTACGTCAAAGCCGGTATTTTTCTAATCGGTTTGTCTGCCCTGTTAGCCATATTGTATATAGCTCAGGGCATTATTGTTCCGTTAGTCTTTGCTTTTATTATAGCTATCTTACTTCATCCGGTAGTGAATTTTTTTGTACGGATCAGAATAAACAGAATTATAGCAATTATCATTACATTATTACTCGCAATTTTAGTCCTTGCTGCTTTTATTGCGCTTATTTATACACAGGCGGTGAGTTTCGGTGATTCGTGGCCCGTATTAGTTGATAAATTTACCGTTATGCTCAATGACGGTATAAATTATGCATCAGGCTATTTAAATATCAGACCGTCTCTTATTCATGCCTGGATTACAAAAACACAACATGAACTGATAACCATAGACAGCACATTGATAGGCAACACCATTGTCACGGTAGGTAATAGTCTGGCTATAGTGTTACTGGTTCCGGTATATATTTTTGTGATCTTGTATTACCAACCGCTTCTGATAGAATTCATTCACCGATTGTTTGATAAAGCACATCAAAATCAGGTAAGTGCCATTGTAAGTCAAACCAAATCGGTTGTGCAACACTATCTGGTGGGATTGATTATTGAAGCAATTATTGTTGGGGTACTTAATACCGCAGGCCTTATGTTGCTTGGAATTCAATATGCCATTTTACTTGGAGTGCTTGGAGCTGTGCTCAACATGATTCCAT
>JAATGT010000233.1 GCA_015654525.1 Bacteroidales bacterium | reverse complement strand
GGTATGAATTGCAAAGAATACGCTCTCGGACGGAAATGACAGCGAACGGCTGTCGGTCAATAACCAGTTAATTTCAACTGTCGGAATATTTTTTTCCTTCGCTCCGACTACTTGGGCAATTTTATTTAATTTCATATTATTCAGTTTGCAGTTGATAATTACAAGTTACAAGTTAACAATAAACCGTTGATCTTTATGCGGTCAATGCTGCCTGTTAACTGATAACTAACAACTGAAATATTATCTTGTTTTTCCAAAAATACGCAGCAGATACAAAAACAGGTTTATAAAGTCGAGATACAAAGTCAGTGCACCGATAATAGCTTCTTTTTTATCTTCGTCACTACCTTCGTTGCCAATAACATTAAGCCTTTTGAGCTTTTGTGTATCGTAAGCAATCAGACCGACAAAAATCAGAACGCCGGCATAGGATGAAATCCAGTAAAGCATTTCGCTTTTTAAAAACATATTCACCAACGAGGCAATAATTAATCCCATCAGTGCCATAATAAGGATATTTCCGAGTTTGGATAAATCCGATTTAGTAAAGAAACCATAAGCACTCATGGCTGCAAATGTACCCGCAGCAATAAAAAACACGTTGGCAATAGAATCGGCCGTAAAGACAAAAAAGATGGCGGAAAGTGTTACACCATTCAGGATGGAATAAAACACAAAAGCAATGGTTGCCGCAGTTGCCGACATTTTTTGAATTGCTCCAACCAATACTCCGACCAGTACCAATTCGAGAATTATCAGACCGAAAAATACAAATTTTTCTCCGAAAATAAAACTACTAATTTCAGGTGAAGTAGCGGTTCGGTAAGCCACTAATCCGGTAATAATTAATGCCATCGACATCCAACCATAAACTCTCACAAAAAAACGCTTTGTTTCAGCTATTTCCAGCTCTTTTGAAATTTCAAGAAAGTTATCCATAATTATAATTTTAAAAATATTGTTTTATTGTTTATCCGTTATTACAATAGTTCGGTAAACATTTATATATTTATCTGATTACCAACAAAATAACCAGTAATTTATTTGCCTAATCCCCTAAAATTCAGTATCTTTAAGGATTGTACCACCAAAACTTAGAGGCATGATATTTCAGGTTCATAAGCAGTATCTTTCAATAATTTTAAATGCGTTAAGCAAGTGTTCTAAACTCGATAAATGGAGAAGTGATTTTATGATAGAAGTCCTTTTGCTCTATTTGATTATACCCAAACGTCTTAATTTCTTGCAAATGAGCCGATATAGTACATATGGTGAACAACGTTTCAGACAACAGTTTGAAAAGAAGTTTGATTTTATGTCTTTCAATATTGAGCTTACTGCCAATTTCTTTGGATCAAGAAAAGCTATTGCTTTTGACCCAAGTTATATTTCCAAGTCAGGCAAGAAAACACCTTACATGGGGCGTTTCTGGTCTGGTTGTGCCGGAGTGGTCAAGAAAGGATTAGAACTATCGGGCATTGCAGCTATAGATATTGATTTGCACCAATGCCTACATCTTGAAGCAGTTCAAACAGTTCCGGTAAAGACGCTTGGGGTGGTCTGTATGACTCTTATTCAATGGTATGCACAAATTTTGTGTGATAGAGTAAAAGAGTTGCAAAAGATTTCATCCATTGTGGTGGCAGATGCCTATTTTTCTAAAAAAAAATTTGTGGACAAGCTGCTCAATGTAGGATTTACCTTGGTGAGTAAACTTAGAGACGATGCTAATCTGATGTATAAGTCAGCAGAAGCTCACACCGGGAAAAAAGGTGCACCCAGAAAATATGCAGGCAAAATCAATCTCAAAGAGTTAGACCTGTCGTATTTTACTCAATTCTCCTATACGGAAAAAATAGACGCCTTTTCAGCCATCGTTTATTCAAAAGCACTCAAACGGGACATTCTATTGGTAGTAGAACGATTCACTTGTGCCGAAAAAGTTATCCAACGACTGATATTCTCGACTGACATCATTGCTAATCCAATAGAGGTACTTGACTACTACCATTGTAGATTTCAAATCGAATTCTGCTATCGAGATGCTAAGCAGGCAACTGGATTAACTCACTGTCAAGCTCGAAGTATAAATAAGCTGAGTTTTCACTTCAATGCTTCACTCACTGCCGTTAATATAGCAAAGGCAGTACACTGGAGTTGCCCAAAGACAAAGGAAAAACCATTTTCTATTGCCAATGCTAAAACATTATGTCATAATGCTTTTATGCTAAATCGATTTATTGAGCTGTTCGGCATAAAACCAAACACTATTAAAAATCACCAATACATCAAAGAGCTACTATATTATGGCACTATCGCTGCCTAATGTGAATAATTTATTACCGAACTATTGAAT
>JAATGT010000357.1 GCA_015654525.1 Bacteroidales bacterium | reverse complement strand
TGCGAAGCAGTTCAATCTTCTTACGAAGTAAAGGGAGTCGCCATTTATATAAAAGGAATCGGTTGCAACTAATTTTTTCAACTCAAAATATCTCTATGTAATCTAAAATAAAAGAGTAAAAAGAGGCCGATAATGTTTGGGGACATTGCCGACCTCAAGATTAATAACCTTTTAAGAGGTTATAAGTGTCTTGTCCACAATTCTTAATTATTGAACTAAACCTATTGCAAGGTATGAAAAGAAAAAGATATTTTATTGCCGTATGTCCTACTATTAGGGTTCCGCTTTTTCAGGTTCTATTGTCGGTTGTATTGTCTTTCATTTTATTGATAAATGTAAAGACCGTAGTGGCTCAGAATGTATTGAATAAAAGTGTTAGCATTTCTGTTCAAAATGAAAAAGTAAAAAGCGTACTGTCACGAATTACGCAACAAACGGGTATAAAGTTTGCTTATAGTAGCGATTTAATAACACTCGAAAAAGAAATTACTTGTAACCTGAAAGGAAGGCCGTTGTCTGTTTTTTTTGAACAAATATTGACGCCGCTAAACATCGGATATAAAGTGATTGACAGTACGCAGATTTTATTGTCGCGCACTGATATGAGAAAAACACATTCGGAAGATATCATCGTTTCCGGAAAGATGACGGATGAAAAAGATAATCCGTTAGTTGATGCTTCAGTTATAGTCAAACGTACAAACAAAGGCAGCGTTACAGATGCGGAAGGAAGATATACAATCTCAGTTCCCAAGAAAGGAGAAATTCTTGTTTTTTCTTTTGTCGGTTTTCTGGATCAAGAAGTAGTAGTCGGAGATGATAATATCATCAATGTTAAGCTGATGTCTGATGACAGTGAGTTAGACAAAGTGGTTGTGGTGGGATATGGAACTGCTAAGAAAAAAGATCTCACAGGGGCTATCACTTCCATTCGTCCAGATAAAATTGCAGACGAAAATCCCAAAACGGTTCAAGACATTATTCGAGGTACTCCAGGAGTCGTTGTCGGTTTTAGTGCGGATGCAAAAGGTGGGGGTAGTATGCAGATAAGAGGGCAAAGGTCGGTTTATACTGCCGGAGGACATAACGACCCTCTACTCATATTGGACGGAACAATTTTTTATGGGGAGCTTTCTGAAATCAATCCGGATGATATTGAACAAATAGATATCCTTAAAGACGCTTCGGCCGCAGCAATTTATGGTGCGAAATCAGCCAACGGAGTTATTATTATTACAACCAAAAAAGGCAAAAGAGGTAAGCCTGTCATTAATCTAACATCTAATAGTGGTCTTTCAACTATGGGGGCAAACAGAAAGGTTTTTAGCCCTGATGGCTATCTACAATATCGGCAGGACTGGTACACCGCCGCATCTTACGGTACTAACTCAACCTCTGGAGCTTATGAGCCATATGTTACGGGTACTTCTGCCGGGAAACAAGGATATTATGAGAAGCCTACCCAAGATGTATTAGGCAAATATGGAATTACAATTGATCAATGGAGGGCTTATAGTACCAATGCAAGTGATGCCTCTGATGATGAAATATGGGCGCGGCGGTTACTCCTTCAATATACTACATTGGACAATTATCTACAGGGTAAAACTTTTGACTGGTACAAACACAGTTTTCGTAATGGTTTTAATCAGGATTACAATCTTAGTGTTTCCGGCGCCAGTGATAAAATGAACTTTTATTTATCAGCCGGATACTTGTCTAACCAGGGGGTGGTTGTCGGCGATAATTATAAGGCTATACGCGCCAATCTGAAAATAAATGGAAAAATTACGGACTGGTTAGATATCAGTGCTAATGTAAACTTCCAAGATCGATCGGATGGTAATATTGCTGTTGACTGGTCATCGCAAATACTTCAGAATAGTCCTTATGCAAATTATCGTGATTCAGCTGGTAATTTAGAGATACATCCCATGGGAGATGATTTCGCAGGCAACAAAGGGAATAATTTTGATTTTAATAAACAATATATGAGTCTGGAAAGAGGATATACTGTTTTGAATACTATCTTTTCTGCTCGTGTAAAATTACCCTTTAATATCACTTACTCATTTAATGTTGCACCACGTTATCAATGGTATTATAACCGTTATTTTACATCGTCCGAACATCCCGACTGGACTGCTACATCTACGGGTGTAGACAGAGGTTGGTCAAAAAACTTCAACTGGTCGCTAAACAATACAATAAATTGGGAAACAACCTTTGCTCAAAAGCATAGATTAAATGTAACCCTCGTACAAGAAGCGGAGGAGAAGCAGTATTGGAGCGATGCAATAAATGCACGTAACATATTGCCGTCGGATGCTTTAGGATTTCATCAGACTTCTTTTGGCGATCC
>JAATGT010000147.1 GCA_015654525.1 Bacteroidales bacterium | reverse complement strand
TATGTTAAATGAGTCATTTGGCCTTGTTTTTATGATAAAAGGCTTTTACTCTGAGCTTCCCTGGGGGGGGGCTTAGAATGCTGCTAGTCTTTGTCAAGTGAGCTGCCCAATTCTGGTGTCAAACACTTTTGACGCGCGACATAGTGGGGGTCACTTTAGCAATCAGCTGTCCTCAGTTGTTAGTTTACTTGACAAAGGCTAAGCAACAACCTCTGAATGGAAGAAGGAATGTGGGTAAAAAAAAATAACTAATGATGGACTAGGGTAGGTAGACGGATTCTGATTTGGCAAGTTGATGCTAGAGATTAGGTGATGTGTACGGTGGAGGAACAGTTTGAAAAGTGATGGGTGAGCCTTCTTGGCTATTTTAAGAAGGAAATGCATTGTCGATGAGAGCATGGGCCGGCCAAGCTTCTCGAGTTAAAGGAACGTCAAGAGAGTCAGGCTTTGGAGCCCAAAAAAGCCGAAAATGGATTAAAGCGGTGTAGGGGTGCAAGCGCAGGAAGATGCGAGGTATTGCCACAAGAATATGTTCTCCATCTCGCCATTCCGGGGCGTTAACGACGAGTTCAACAATGATTTGGGACTTCTGGACCTGAACTATTTGCTTAACGTGAGCGCTTCCAAGGACGATGTTGCTGTACTTGAAAATCCTAAGGTCGAGCGCGGTGTTAGGCGCTAGCGAGGTAATGTGCTGGTCGGCGTAAAGTGCGGAGAATATCATATCAGCGGTGGTGGCGGTGATTGTGATGGCGGGAGGGTGCCGACTGTTCGGAACGGGACGTGGCTCGTTTGGTTCCGAAGACTGCTTTTGCACGAGTCCTGTTACCGGTTCCTCGGGATTGATCGCGGGCGCGGCTGCCTCAACTTGATCGTACATTAATTAGGCTTCTTTGATGCACCGGAAATAAATGTGACCTTACTCGTTTGAGGCTCTAGGATGGCAGACCCTGCTGTACTATGATTCGCGGGTGGTGCTTGTATGGGTAGGTCCAGAGTCGATGATGAATGGGAAAAGGTGCTGGTGATAGTATGTTCAACGAACGTGGATATCTTGCGCAAGGGTGCACGCAAGCGCAATGAGGTAGAAGACTTGGACGGGTGTAGTGGTGTTGGCATGAGGTGCGGTTCTTTTCTGGGCATGGATTTCCGTGGCTGAGAGTTTTATGTATGAGAATGACATCGTGGGAAGCGGGGATTTCCTTTGTAACATTTGGTCATTCGGGAATGGGACAGGGTGCGGTTTACGGCTGGTTGGCTTTTAAGTTGTTCTTTCCTTTGCTTGTTGCCCCCTTGTCGCTCTCTACCCCACTTTCGTTTTGGCCATGGAGGTCATCGTACTCAACAGCCTCCCGATTCCTATCGCGGACATTCTAAACCGGACTGTTCAGTACGCATTGCGGGACACAGACTTGCGCGATGAATTGAAAAAGATAAATATTCCAACCCTGATTTTGCACGGAAAAAAAGATAAAATATGCTCATTCGACCTGGCCCTACAAATGAAAGCCGGAATCAAAGATTCACAACTGGTTAGTTTCGAAAATAGTGGGCATAGCTTGTTTCTGGAGGAAACTAAAAAGTTTAATGATGAACTGATTAAATTTGCAACAGACTGAGTTATGGGAAAAAATGTATCTGATCAACTGGTTGAGACCCTGGTTAAAGCAGGTATTCAACGAATATATGCTGTGACGGGAGATAGTCTGAATTATATCAATGAAGCTGTGCACCGTAACGGAAAAATAAAATGGATTCATGTGCGTAATGAAGAAACTGCTGCATTCGCAGCAGGAGCAGAGGCACAGTTAATCGGCTTGGCATGTTGTGCCGGTAGCAGTGGTCCGGGGCATGTTCATCTTATTAATGGTTTGTATGATGCCCACCGTTCATCGGCATCCGTACTGGCCATTGCCACAACTATTCCTACTAAGGAACAGGGTACCGATTATTTTCAGGAAACGAATATCACCCGGCTTTTCGACGATTGTAGCTGCTATAACCAACTGGTTACAACACCGGCACAATTTCCCCGTATGCTGCAGGCTGCACTTCAGCATGCAGTTCAACGTAAAGGAGTAGCAGTTATTGGATTGCCCGGCGACATCACTGATCTACCTGAAGTAAAGTCGGAAACCACAACAACGATTTTTAAAAGCCGTCCGGTTATCCGTCCGGCTGATGATGATTTGTTAGCTCTTGCCGAATTATTAAACACGCACCAGAAAGTGACTATCTTTTGTGGACTGGGTGCTGCAGATGCGCATGAAGAAATCATTGAGTTGGCAGGTAAGCTAAAATCTCCCATGGCTTATTCGTATAAAGCCAAAATGGCAATTCAATACGATAACCCTTACGAAGTTGGTCTTACCGGATTGTTGGGTATTCCATCGGCCTACCAGAGTATGCACGAATGTGATTTGCTGTTATTGTTGGGAACTGACTTCCCATACAGTTCTTTTATGCCTATTCATAATAAAATTGTTCAGGTGGATATAAATCCGGAACATCTGGGGCGAAGAGCAAAACTTGATCTGGGACTATGTGGTGATGTGAAAAATACCCTTCAGATTTTATTACCGTTGATACAAGCCAAAGAAGACAACACTTTTCTCACCAAACAAATAGAGTTTTACAAAGAGGTTAAGAGAAAGTTGCTGTTTTATGTAACTGATCCTGGCAAAGTGAATGCCATTCATCCGGAATTTGTTTCCTCGGTAATTAATGAACTGGCAGATCGGGACGCTATATTCACGGTAGATACCGGCATGTGCTGTGTGTGGGCTGCCCGTTATATTGATGGTACAGGTGAACGAAAGATGCTGGGTTCCTTTAATCATGGATCTATGGCTAACGCAATGCCTCAGGCTATAGGTGCAGCACTGGCATGCCCCGGTAAACAGGTTATTGCGTTCTGTGGTGACGGAGGTTTGTCTATGTTGATGGGTGATCTGATGACTATTGTTCAATATAAGCTGCCTGTCAAGATCATTGTTTTTAATAATCGTTCATTAGGTATGGTGAAGCTGGAAATGGAAGTAGCCGGTATTCCCGACAATGAAACAGATTTGCTCAATCCTGACTTTGCAAAATTGGCAGAAGCTATGGGGATGTATAGTATTACGGTTAATCATCCCGATGAAGTCAAGCTGGCTATTGAAAAGGCTTTTCTGTATGATGGCCCAATTATAGTTTCGGTTCAGACTGATCCGAATGCGCTGGCTATGCCTCCCAAAGTGGAGTTTAATCAAATGAAAGGCTTTGCATCGTATATGGGAAAAATGATATTCACCGGCCGTATGGATGAAGTGTTTAAAACGGTTTTATCCAATTATAAGCATTTGGGGGAAATACTGTAAAAGTAGGTCTTTTAAGAGGGAGAATGGCTAATCGGGAGGTGGAATTCCGATTCTACCCAAATAATCCTGAGACTGTCTCAAAAGTGTTTTAGCACGCAAATAACAAATAACACAAGATGCATAAATTAACGCAATCTTATTAAATTGAAATTCAGCAAATAATATTCTACTTTACAAATCTTATTTGCGAAAATTTGCGTTATTTGCGTGCTTTTGATACAACCACATCCCATAATCCGGAGCGGGTAAAAACTCACCCATCCCGATAATGATAAATATTTATTTGAGCCTATATTAATTTACAACCTTTACCTTTATGAGAACCCATATTCAAAAGGTCTTTACTGTCTTAAAGAATGCTTTCAAAAACTGGTTCGACAACGATCCGTTTCGTGAAAGTGCCATTATAGCGTATTACGCCATTTTCTCCTTGCCCGGATTACTGGTCGTGATCATGACGCTGGGTGGATACTTCTTCGGTCGCGAAGCTGTGAATAATCAGGTGGCGGCTCAGTTCACATCCACTATGGGAGCTGAAACAGCCAAACAGATTCAGGATATTATTATACAGGCCTACAGGCTGCGAAATTCATTAATAGCTACTATCGTTGGAGTAATTACCATTCTGGTGGGTGCAACCGGTGTGTTTGCCGAGTTTCAAATGGCATTAAATGCTATTTGGGGCGTAAAACTGGATAAAGCCAAATCGGGTATCTGGCAAATTGTGCGGGTGCGACTGTTTTCGTTCGGACTGATCATTTCCATTGCTTTTTTACTGATAGTATCGCTGGTAGTATCGGCCTTTATATCGGCTTTTGGTAATTGGTTGACGGGGCATTTTAGCAATTCGTTTTTATTGATATTACAATTCCTCAATACAGGGTTGTCATTTAGCATTCTTGCCATCTTGTTTGCATTGATGTTTAAAGTATTGCCCGATGCACGGATTAAATGGAAACATGTATGGATAGGGTCAGTTGTTACGGCTTTTCTGTTTGAGATAGGAAAATATGCCTTGGGATTGTATTTTGGACAGGCAAATCCCGGAACGGGTTACGGAGCGGCAGGTTCCATCATATTAATTATGCTTTGGGTAACCTATACTTCTATGATTGTGCTGTATGGAGCTGAGTTTACCCATGCTTATGCCAATATGTTTTCGGGAAAAGTAGCGCCAAGCGAAATTGCAATGGTGGAAGTGCCCGTAAAACAGATAAAAGTGTAATGAATTGAGCTACCCGCTACCTACCTATCTTGCAACTCCTAACACCTTACTTTTGTTCTTCATAATAATTAGGATACATGCTCAGAATGATTATTTTATATCTACATTTGTATAGTCATAAGATTTATCTTTCGGAACAAAGTAATTTACAGTTTACATTCTAAAATACATATATCGTGAAACCTCCAAAAACAGAATCGGGTACTGTTTTAAAAGTGAAAACTTCTGATTCGGATGTCGGTAAATTTCCCATTGTCTGTATTGGTGCTTCGGCAGGAGGGTTGGATGCTTTTGAACAATTTTTGGGTAATGTGCCTGAAAACAGCGGAATGGCTTATATTATCATTCAACATCTGGACCCGACACAACAAGGTATGCTGCCTGAATTACTCCAGCGAATCTGCAGGATGCAGGTTTCGCAGGTAAAAGACCGGATGACGGTAAAGCCCAATAAAGTCTATGTGATTCCACCCAATAAAAGCATGTCGATTTTAAAGGGTGTTCTTTATTTATTCGATCCCATTGAAACACGTGGTCTTCGGTTGCCTATCGATTTCTTTTTAAACTCATTGGCCGACGATCAAAAAGAGTATGGTGTGGGTGTTATCCTTTCGGGTATGGGTTCGGATGGTAGTACCGGAGTTCGTGGATTGAAACATAAAAACGGAATTGTGTTGATACAGGAACCTTCTGATGCAAAATACGATAGCATGCCTCGTAATGCTATGGATTCCACACTGGCAGATATTGTAGCTCCGGCCAATGAACTGCCGGTTAAATTATTCGAATACTTAAAACATACACATGTAGTGGCATTGGACACAGACATTGAAATAAAAGATCAAAGTGCCTTAGATAAAATTATTATTATTCTGCGTGCACAAACAGGAAACGATTTTTCGTTGTACAAAAAGAATACGATTTATCGTCGCATTGAACGCCGGATGGACGTTCATAAAATAGAGAAAATAGCTACATACGTGGGTTTTCTGCAAGAAAATCCAAAAGAAGTGGATATATTGTTCAGGGAATTATTGATTGGAGTGACCAATTTTTTTCGCGATCCTGCGGTATGGGAAATGCTGGAAGAAATGGTGCTTCCTGATATGATTAAAAATCAACCGGAAGGTACTATACTGCGAGCCTGGGTGGCAGGTTGTTCTACCGGCGAAGAAGCCTATTCGCTTGCCATTATTTTTAAAGAAGTGCTCGAAAGAAATAATCCGCACGGAGATATTTCTATTCAGATATTTGCTACTGATCTGGACAATGACGCGATAGAAACTGCCCGTAAAGGGCTTTTCTCAGATAAAATATCGACCGAGGTATCAGCCAAACGACTTGCCCGGTTCTTTTATGCTACCGAAGATGGTTATCGCATAAATAATGAAATTCGGGAAATGGTGGTATTTGCCAAACATAATATTATTCTGCATCCTCCTTTTACTAAACTGGATATTCTTACCTGTCGCAATCTGCTTATTTATATGGATGCTGAATTGCAGAAGAAGTTGTTAGGTTTATTTTATTATAGTATCAATCCTGAAGGATATATGGTGCTGGGGAGTGCCGAAACACTCGGGAACCAGAGTCATTTTTTTGATTCTTTGGATAATAAATTGAAAATTTATAAACGAAACATCACAAACCAAACACCTGAATTGTTTGATTTTCCGTCTTCGTTTTCACGCACCAAACCAACCAACGTGGAACCTCTGATTCCGGTTAAAGCTACTTCGAGTATTCAAACCCTGGCCGATCAACTGCTATTGCAGCATTTTTCACCACCGGGAGTTTTGGTAACCGATAAGGTGATATTATTTACATCAGTGGCCGTACCGGGAAATATCTGGAACCTGCGGTAGGTAAAGCAAACATGAATATCTTTGCCATGTTGCGCGATGGATTGCAAAATGAGTTTCCGCCTGCATTCCGCCAGGTAATTCTAAAGAAAGAACCTGTGACCTTGCATAATATTAAAGTAGGCACAAATGGAAGTACACAATATATAAACGTCATAATTCAGTGGATTGAGAAACCCGCAACTTTGCGCGGTATGGTGATGATTATTTTCAAGGACGTTCCAATAGTAACCGGATTTAAAGAACCGGGAAAAAAAGGAGAAAAAAGCCTAAACAACATCAAACAACTGGAGTTAGAAAAAGAGTTGCAACATGTGCGTGAGGAGATGCAAAGTACGCTGGAAGAGATGCAAACCTCGCAGGAAGAACTGAAATCGACCAATGAAGAATTGCAATCGACCAATGAAGAGCTGCAATCTACCAACGAAGAACTGACTACTTCGAAAGAAGAAATGCAAAGTCTGAATGAAGAATTGCAAACGGTGAATGCTGAGTTGCTCTCGAAAGTAGAAGATTTCTCGCGGGTAAACAATGATATGAAAAACCTGCTGAACAGTACCGATA
Source organism: Bacteroidales bacterium (assembly GCA_015654525.1). Lineage (GTDB taxonomy): Bacteria > Bacteroidota > Bacteroidia > Bacteroidales > Paludibacteraceae > Paludibacter. Next base: position 1,474 of record JAATGT010000147.1, on the reverse strand, counting down.
TTGCAACGTTGTTTTTGGACAAGGAATTGAATATTCGTCGGTATACGAATGAGGTAACCAAAATTTTCAAACTGATAAAAAGTGATATTGGCCGTCCATTCACCGATCAGGTATCCGATTTGGTCTATCCCGATTTGGCCAATGATGCCCGTGAAGTATTACGTACGCTGGTATTTATTCAAAAGCAAATTACCACTTCCGATGGACGTTGGTTTTCCACACGCATTATGCCCTACCGCACCTTCGACGACCGGATTGATGGACTGGTGATTACTTTTTTCAACATATCTGACCATAAGCAACTGGAAGTGGAACTGAACGAAACACGCCAAATGCATAGTTTACTCTTAAATCGATCGGTCGATGTGGTGATTAAATTATCCACTGACTGGAAAATAGTGGAATACAATACCGGTGCCGAAAAGTTTTTTGAACGAAAACGAAAAGAGGCGTTGAGTCAAAATTATTTTCAGTTATTTGTTCCCGAATCCAATCAGAAAAAGGCAGAAGAGGAACTTTCTAAACTGATGAAAAGTGGAGAAGACACCAACTATACAATGCCGGTGCTAATAGCCAACGGTGAACAGATTAAAGTCGAATGGTCGGTAAATACACTGATTAATAGTCTGGATATTCCGACAGGAATAATTATTATTGCAAAAAACACAACCAAATCATGAGCCACGAAGAAGATTATACGCAGGCACAACTACTCCGCATAAAAGCGGAAGAAAAGCTGAAAAATAAACAATTCAATACTGATCGCAGCAATAATGAACATGATGCACAAAAACTTTTGCACGAGTTACAAGTACACCAGATAGAGCTGGAGATGCAAAACGAAGAACTGCGTCAAGCCAATGATATGGCCGAAACGGCACTAAAAAAGTACACTATGTTGTACGATTTAGCACCAATGGGCTATTTTACGCTTCAGAGCGACGGAACCATCACCGAGCTGAACTTTACCGGAGCTGAAATGCTGGGTGATAGACGTTTTAGTTTGATAAACAGTAACTTTAAGCTATATGTTGCCGATGAATCAAAACCGGTGTTCGGTGAGTTTTTCCGTCGGATTTTTGTGGAGAACTCCAAAGAGTCGTGTGAAGTAAAGTTGGGATATGATAAGAAACCACTGGGCTATTTTTATATGGAAGCTGTGTTTATAGGCGAAGAAAATAAATGCCTGTTGTCGCTGGTCAATATTTCAAATCTTCGAAAGTAAAGCGTAAAAAATCAGTATAAATTCACGAGGGTGTCCCCAAAGGTCACTCTCTTTGTTTTTTACTTTTCTTCTACTACAGTGCAGTTCGCAGTTTCCTAACCCTACATTTATCTTAACCCTGCACTTATCGGATGACTTCAAGTCATCTGATAAGTAACATAGCTTGAAGGGTCTTGGGTGTGTCGGGGGCATTTTTGGGTCTATTCAATAAACTGTGTCAAAAAGGATAATTAATTGATATTCCATCTT
>JAATGT010000272.1 GCA_015654525.1 Bacteroidales bacterium | reverse complement strand
CCTCTTCTCATAAGTATGTGTGATATTGTTATTGCTTATATGGAAACAACAGCACGTTGGCATTGCCGCCGTGCCCCTCATTCGATACGTACATATTGCCGGCCCGGTCGAACGCCAATCAAGATCTACCGCATAAGGTAACACATCAAAAGTTTCATCGACAGAAATACCGCTGTTTATATCAACCAGCATATTCCGTACCGTATTACCACCACCTCCCTTAGAGGATAACTCAACAGTTTGTAGTTCCGGCAAAATAGTTTTTACCTGTTCAATGGCAATATGGTGAATCTGAATTTCCTGACGGGTAGTAATGTGTAGCAACGATGAATGATGACTCTGAGCAGTCAGCGCCACCTGCTTCAACTGTTCAGGACTGATATATCCGCCCGTACAACGTACCCGAACCATATATGTACCGTCTTTTCGCTGTTCATAAATACCCATGGGAACACGCGTTCCCTTGAATTTTACAGGTTCTATCTTTCCATCATGAAAATCGTCAATCAATGTTCCGAAATAAGCAATATCTTCTGTCAGTGTGTCTGGTAACCGGTACATAATAATAAATTAAGTAAGCAATAATATTTAATGATTTGTTTTCGTTGTTGTCTGGTAAACTTTATATATGAAACTTTGTGAGAGATTTAGCTAACGCCGATTTTCAATTCTCACTTCGTTACCAATGACAATCAATCCTCTTTGTAAGGGATTTAATGATCTATCATTCTGAACGAAGTGAAGAATCTACTATTCTCTACCAGACAACAATAATTTGTTTTCTGAAAGCTGAATACAGTAACCTACCTTATCTTGTAACTCGTAACTAATGCCTTGTAACAGAACAACCAACTATCTTTTGTGTAGTCCGCACTCCTTTTGTTCCGGGTTTTCCCACCACCACCGACCGGCGCGAATGTCCTCACCCGGCTGTATAGCACGTGTACAAGGTTGACAACCGATACTTGGAAATCCCTGATCATGAAGTTTGTTATACGGAACGGAATTCGCTTTGATATACTCCCATACTTCAGCTTCAGTAAAATTAATCAACGGATTAAGTTTTATCAAACCGTTATTCTCATCCCATTCCACTAACCGAACCGCCTGACGCGTTACGGATTGTTCTTTACGCAGTCCGCAAATCCAGACTTCAAGTCCTTCGAAAGCCCGTTTGAGTGGTTCCAGTTTTCGCACCCGACAGCAGGCTTTCCGTTGTTCAATGCCGGCATAAAACAAATTGATACCTTCGGCTTTTACCAATTTTTCTACCTCTTTATAATCGGGAAAAAGAACTTCCATTTTTATATTGTAACGTAGGTTCGTTTTGTCGATCAAGCTGTAGGTCTCGGGAAAAAGCCGACCGGTATCGAGCGTAAAAATACGCGCTTCTTTGTCTGTTTTCACTATCAGGTCGGTAAGCACCTGATCTTCGATGCTGAGACTCGATGATAAAGCTATTTTCCCTTTGTATTTATCCAGAAAAAACTCCAGCACTTCCCGGGGCGATTTTCCTTCAAATTGTTTATTAAGTTGTTCTATATTATTCATGATGTTTATTTCATTGATATTTGCTTCGCTGATATTAACTTCGTGATATTTGCTTCGCTGATATTTGCCTTCGGTGATATTAACTTCGTGATATTTGCCTTCGGCGATATTCATTTCATTGATACTTGCCTTCGGCGATATTTACTTTGTGTATCGTCCAAAGGACAAATATCTATTAATATCAGCGAAGCGAATATCCATCAATATCGTCCGAAGGACAAATATCTATTAATTAAATAGTAAATGTCTCATCCTCCAGATTGTGAACAATCATGCCGGCCCCAACAGTTTCAAAGGTATTTTCATCAATCAGCACCAGACTTCCGGTGATGCGGTTTTCTCCGTACGAATCGTATTTCAAAGGTTTGAGCGTTTTGATGGAGATATGCGCAATATCATTCATTTTTACCGTTTTGTCGTCCAGAATATTCTCCAGCGTATTGATATTGACTTTGTAGTGTACATCTTTTATAATGGCACGGGTTTCCTCAGTAGCATGACGAATAATATACTTGCCACCTTCATTTAATGGACGCTGATTCAACCAGCAGACCAAGAGCGATACATTGCCACTGACGGTAGGTTTTGGCTCCGAACTTTTTACAATAATATCACCCCGACTAATATCCACATTGTCGGTCAACCGGATACTCACCGATTGTGGCGTAAAGGCTTCTTCCAGTGATTTAGTTCCTTCATCAATGGCTTTAATAGTAGATTGAGTCTTCGATGGGAGAATAGTTACTTCATCACCAACTTTAAAGCTACCACCCGAAATACGGCCTGCATAACCACGATAATCATGAAAATCATCGCTATGCGGACGGATAATGTACTGCACCGGAAAACGGGCCGGCAATCGGGTTTCATCTTTGCGCACCGGTAAAGTTTCGAGCAGATGCAGCAAAGTATCCCCTTTATACCACGGTGTTTTATCCGAAGCATCCACCACATTGTCACCATCGCGGGCCGAGATTGGAATGAAAATAACATTCTTCAGTTTCAGAATAGAAGCAATGCCTTCGTATTCTTTTTTTATGTCATTGAAAACGGTCTCCGAGAAATCGACCAGATCCATTTTATTCACCGCCACAATCACATTGGGTATTTGAAGCAAGGAAGCAATATAAGAGTGACGTTTGCTCTGTTCAATAATCCCGTTCCGCGCATCAATCAAAATAATAGCCACATCGGCTGTAGAAGCACCCGTAACCATATTCCGTGTATATTCAATATGTCCCGGAGTATCGGCAATAATAAATTTACGTTTTGGAGTTGCAAAGTAACGGTAAGCCACATCGATGGTAATTCCTTGTTCACGCTCGGCACGAAGTCCGTCGGTAAGCAAAGCCAGATTGACTTCATCGCCACCACCCAATCGCTTACTGGCATCTTTCACCGCCTGAAGCTGATCTTCGAAAATGGATTTACTGTCATACAACAGTCGTCCAATCAGCGTACTTTTTCCATCATCCACACTTCCTGCCGTGCTGAATCTCAGCAATTCCATATCTAAATATCCTGTAGTATCTTTTGTTTGTGTTGACATAATCTTGTTTTTGATTCAATTGAGAATTATCAATTATGAATTATGAATTAATCAGAAATAACCTGCTTTTTTGCGGTCTTCCATTGCTGCTTCCGAACGTTTATCATCCGATCTTCCGCCGCGTTCGGTTATACGCGAACTGGCTATTTCACCGATAATATCTTCGAGCGAATCTGCCGACGAAAGCGTCAGACCCGTGCAGGTAATATCACCAATAGTACGGCACCGAACACGCTTTACTTCTACCTTTTCGCTTTCGCGGCGTGGGATAGCATCGAGTGCAGCATAGATTATTCCATCACGCTCAAACACTTCACGCTCGTGAGTATAATAAAGCGAAGGCAATGGAATGTTTTCCTGAAGAATGTATTGCCAGATATCCATTTCGGTCAAGTTGCTGATAGGAAAAACACGGAAGTGTTCGCCCAGATTCTTTTTACCGTTGAAGATATTCCACAACTCAGGACGTTGGTTCTTCGGATCCCACTGACCGAATTCATCACGATGCGAAAAGAAACGTTCTTTGGCACGGGCTTTTTCTTCATCCCGACGTGCACCACCCAGAGCGGCATCAAATTTATATTTTTCGAGGGTATCCAAAAGTGTTACCGTCTGAAGCTTATTCCTACTGGCATTAAATCCTTTTTCTTCTACCACACGTCCGGTAGCAATCGATTCCTCTACTGAACCTACAATTAGTTGCGCTCCGAGTCTTTCGACCAGTTCATCCCGGTAAGTAATTGTTTCTTCGAAATTATGTCCCGTATCAATATGTACAAACGGAAACGGAATAGCAGCCGGATAAAAAGCTTTGTAGGCCAGATAAGCCATAACAATAGAATCTTTTCCGCCTGAAAACAGAAGAGCAGGCTTTTCAAACTGTGCCGCCACTTCGCGTAAAATAAAAATAGATTCAGACTCCAGTTCTTTCAGGTGAGTCAGTTTATAGTTGCTCATATTGTTAGTAAATTTTAATTCATTAAATAATCGGATCCATCATATATCACCACATCATATATTATCATATCATCACATCATGAAATCATCACATCAACTAAATGCTCCTTCTAAATACTTCTGAGTTAATTCTTGTTTTGGATTATTGAATATCTCATCAGCCGGACCAGCCTCGATTACCTCACCCAGATACATAAAAACAACATAATCGGCAATACGTAAAGCCTGTCGCAAGGTATGAGTAACTAAAATGATGGCGTAATTTTGTTTTAGCTCTACAAAAAGTTCCTCTATATGCTTGCTGGAAATAGGATCGAGTGCTGAAGTTG
>JAATGT010000064.1 GCA_015654525.1 Bacteroidales bacterium | reverse complement strand
TTTTTCGCCTATAATAAAAGCCTGAGCCAAACCATCTGGTGACGGTTGAATAGCATATTCCAATTTAATGCCAAGGTCATCGCCATTTCCCAGTAAATTTTCATAAAGATGAATATCTTGTGGAGTAGAAATAATCAATATATTCTTAATGCCAGCCAGCATCAACACCGATAGCGGATAATAAATCATCGGTTTATCATAAACGGGAATAATTTGTTTAGAAATACTTTTGGTTATTGGATACAAACGCGTACCTGAACCTCCTGCTAAAACAATACCTTTCATATATTTAGTCTTATAAGTTACAAGTTTAAATGCATATTAAAGTCAAACGTTCATTCAACCTCATTTTGAATGCCAAAGTTATATAAATTCCGACAATTAACAGTCATTTCAGCTGATTATTATTCTAAATCCAACTCACCTGACTTATAATACTGATAATTTCGGGCCAACAAAACCATAAACTTACTTATTTCGGTTTGCACCTGGAGGGTTTCAGATGTAATCTCATTTTTTTTCAGGCGTAACATCATAATTCCATATTGAAAGTTAAAGCATAATTCAACATCGCTCAACTTCAAATCAATTTGCTGTTTACGAAACTGAGTCAAGAAAGGAAGTATATAATAAAACTTTGCATTATATCCGGCATTTTTTCCTGAACGAATAATCAACGAATGAAGTTCATCCAGTTCTTGTATGATATTTTTATTCAACTGAAGATGGCCTTCGGTTTGGATATTTTCAAGTCGCATCATTTCAATCAAACTTTCATACCACCCATACAAGTCTTTGCGTTCATCATCGGCAACAGGATAGGGAATAATAATGCGTTCATTGATTGCATCAATATCAAGGTTAAAAGCACGGATCAGATCTTCCACCTGCCACATATAAAGCAGGTATTCACAAATATTTTCTTTTTTCAGTTTTCTCGCTATAAACATGGTTTCAATTATCTGTAAACAATTATCAATTCTATAATTTTGCTATTCAACATGATCAAAATTCCAATCACCATCTTCATCCACAAAAGTCGGCTCGATAAAATCATCCAATTCGCGACGCTCCTTTTTGGTCGGTCGACCAGTTCCTCTATCTCGCCCGGTTTGTCCTGCAAGCCTAGCCAATTCTATCAATTCCAGCTGATCCAACGTGGTGACATTCAACATAAAGTCTGACACCAATTTGGCATTCATCCTGTTTTCTGACAATGCAAGCACCTTAAATGAAAATAAAATAGGATTCCGTTTAATAGATACAATATCACCGACCTTCACGTTACGTGAGGGTTTTACCTGAACATTCTGAACGACAACTTTTCCTTTTTTACAAGCATCAGCAGCTAATGTTCTTGTTTTGAACAAACGAACAGCCCAAAGCCATTTATCAATTCGTACCTCAGTCTTCATCTGCTATAGAGAAAATTAATTCTAATGATTAGCTAATTATTTATTATTATACTGCGTCATAGTCAACTGCATTCCAGCAAGACAGAAACTTTGAATTATTTCAGCACAACGATCAGCACGTTCAGACAGTGCTTCCGATTGTTCCTTAGTCCATTTACCCAGTACATATTCAATTTGACGACCTTTTGCAAAATCGTTACCAATACCAAAGCGCAAACGGGCATAATTATTATGCCCCAAAATTTCCTGAATATTCTTCAATCCATTATGCCCAGCATCCGACCCTTTGGGTTTTAAGCGAAGCGTTCCGAACGGCAAAGCCAGATCATCAACCACTACCAATACGTTTTCAATATCAATATTTTCTTTTTGCATCCAATATCTCAAAGCATTTCCGCTCAAGTTTATGAACGTAGATGGCTTCAATAAAATAAGAGTGCGTCCTTTAATTTTTATTTCGCAGGTTGAACCATAACGATTTTCGCTAAAAAAAACATTGGACGCTTTAGCAAAAGCGTCCAATATTGTAAAACCTATGTTGTGGCGGGTATCCAGATACTCGTTACCGATATTGCCCAATCCGACAATTAAGTATTTCATGTTATTTGCAATTATTTCGCAGTAGCAGTAGCAGCAGCACCACGGGCAGCTCTAGTCAATTTAACTTGCGCAACAACAGCATTTTTCGCATTCAAAATTTCCAGATTTTCAACTGCAACTTTAGCTACCTGAATAGATTTACCTAACCCTAATTCTGTAACATCAACAATAACATTTTCTGGAATTTGAGTATAGATACCTTTTACTTTTAACTTACGCATTTCAAGTGCTAATTTACCCCCAGCCTTAACACCTTCTGCCAATCCTTCTAGTTTAACAGGAAGCTCAACAACAACAGGTTTATCTTCTGTTACCTGTAAAAAGTCAATATGCAACACCTTGTCACTTACTGGGTGAAATTGTAAAGCCTTCATAATAGACTTAGTCTTTTTGCCATCGATATCCAAATTTACAACAAATACTTCCGGAGAATAAATCATTTTACGAATTTCGCCAATAGTTGTTGTGAAATGAACGTTTTCAGCACCACCATACAATACACATGGCACTTTATCCAAAACTCGTTCAGCTTTAGTAGCTTTTTTCCCAAGATCAGTTCTAACTGTTCCTTTTAAATCAAATGTCTTCATTTGTTCTTTAATAATATGTGTTACTCAAAATTTAAGCGTTTTATTTTTAAGTGATTAGTCGCTTAATTTCCCATCACACTTTCTTTTGCAAAAAAGTGGGACAAAGGTAGTTATAATTTTATGAATCTGCAATATCCGGGATATAATATTCCTCAAATAACTGTGGAGTTACGATTTATATCAAAAGACAATGCTTTTATTCAAGCAAAAACAGCTATTTTTGTAAAAAATTAGAAAATAGAGTTTAATGAACGAGACTATAAACAGCATGACCCCATTCATTGTAATGGATGTTTTAGAACGAGCCAACGAACTAGAACGAAATGGAGTAAATGTTATCCATCTTGAAGTTGGAGAACCAGACTTTGACATGCCTGAATGGATAACAAAAGCAGCCATTGAAGCTCTTCAAAATGGCACTACACATTACACTCATTCCCTAGGAGACCCACAATTACGCTTAGCAATTTGTAAATTTTACAAATCCGAATATAATGTTACAGTCGATCCGGATTGTATTATGATCACATCCGGTTCATCACCAGCCATACTCATGACATTAATGTTGCTTTGTCAAGTGGGAGATGAAGTTATTATGTCCAATCCAGGATATCCATGTTATAGGAATTTTACATTAGCTTGCCATGCAAAACCCATTTGTGTACCTCTACATGCAGAATCCGATTTTCAATACAATATCAACGAAATAAAAAAGAAAGTAACTGATAAGACTCGTGCCATTTTTGTAAATTCACCGATGAATCCAACTGGCACACTGGTCAGCGACCAAGTGTACAAAGAACTGTCAGAATTAAACATTCCCATCATCTCAGATGAAATATACCATGGCTTGGTTTATAACGGGAAAGCATCATCAATACTCGAATTTACAAACAAAGCTTTTGTCATCAATGGATTTTCAAAACGATTTGCAATGACAGGCCTTCGACTTGGATACTTAATTGCTCCAAAAAAGCACATGCGATCCTTACAAATTTTACAACAGAACCTATTTATTTGCGCACCGAGCACAGCTCAAAAAGCCGGAATTGCAGCATTGAAAGAAGCAAATCTTGATGTGGAGTTGATGCGTGCTATCTACAACGAAAGACGCTTATATATTATTGATCGACTGCGAAAAATGGGATTTATCATCCACACCGAACCACAAGGTGCATTTTATGTTTTTTGTGATGCTCGTAAATTCACATCAGATTCATATCATTTCGCTTTCGATGTTCTTGAAAAAGCGCATGTGGGAATTACTCCCGGAATTGATTTCGGAACAAACGGCGAAGGTTTTGTCCGGTTTTCATATGCAAATTCATTGGAAAATATCCGTTGCGGTATGGATCGTTTAGAAAATTATTTATCTGGAATAGTTCAATAAACAGATTTATTGAAAATTAGAATGAGGAAAAAACATAAAATTTATTTTCATTCTTTTAGCAATACAACAAGTAATTCAAAAAAAAGTATTATATTTGCGGGCTCAAAATACAGAGCAAAAATTATTTTCAATTTTTAAAGTAAAGGGAGGAAACAAACAATAGCTAAACAATTAACCATCAGACCTCAAAGAGGGAGAGTGAAAGAGCAACCCAATCGAATAAACGATAAAATCAAAGGGTTAAAAGAAGTTCGTTTGGTAGGCGACAATGTGGAACAAGGCGTTTATTCGTTTGACGAAGCCTTACGTATTGCCGATCAATTAGAATTGGATTTGGTTGAAATATCGCCTAATGCTGTACCACCGGTTTGTAAAGTTGTTGACTATCAAAAGTTTTTGTATCAACTTAAAAAACGCGAAAAAGAAGCTAAGGCTAAAACAGCTAAAGTCATATTAAAAGAAATTCGTTTTGGACCTCAAACCGATGAGCATGATTACAATTTCAAATTGAAACATGCTCAGGGATTTCTAAAAGAAGGCTGCAAAGTAAAAGCCTATGTATTTTTCAAAGGGCGATCGATCCTCTTCAAAGAACAAGGCGAAGTTTTATTACTCCGTTTTGCCAGCGATTTGGAAGAATTTGCCAAAGTAGACCAATTACCTCAACTAGAAGGAAAACGTATGATTATCATGTTTTCACCAAAAAAAGTAAAGTAAAATTGAGCTACCTAAGATTGGATTTCACAACTAAATTATAAAGTAAAAATGCCAAAAATGAAAACTAACTCCGGTGCAAAAAAAAGGTTTACCCTTACCGGAACAGGAAAGATCAAAAGAAAACATGCGTTTAAAAGCCACATTTTGACAAAGAAAACTACTAAGCAAAAACGTAACCTGACTCATACAGCTCTTGTTCACAAGACTGACTTGACAAACGTTAAAGAAATGCTTTGCTTAAAATAGTCAATTTATTCCTTTTAAAATCTCATTTTTTCTTAGTCTAAAAACCGAATGCCTTTAGCCCTAAGTTCGCTAAAAAAAGCGACGCTAACATTCACAAATCATTTTAATTATGCCAAGATCAGTAAATCACGTTGCTTCACGTAAAAGAAGAAAAAGAATTTTAAGCCTTACCAGAGGTTATTTTGGAGGCCGTCGTAATGTATGGACTGTAGCCAAAAACACATGGGAAAAAGGATTACAATATGCTTATCGCGACCGCAAAAACAAAAAACGTAGCTTCCGCGCATTGTGGATTCAACGTATTAATGCTGCTGCACGCTTAGAAGGTATGTCGTATTCAAAACTTATGGGAGCTTTACACAAAGCCGGTATCGAAATGAACCGTAAAGTATTAGCCGATTTAGCTATGAATCACCCTGAAGCTTTTAAAGCGATTGTTCTAAAAGCTAAAAACGCTTAATAGAATTCTCATATTGTTTAGTTTAGGTTATTTAAGACTAAACATATTTAACAACAAAAAAAAGAGAGGATGACCTGTATGGGTCATCCTCTCTCTTTTTGTTGTTAAACGAATGAATGCAGAACAGAGCTGAAAAGTGACACCACACCGTTGCTAAAAACATGCAGAATGCGGAAAATACCGATGTTTGTTTTGGAAATACTTACCAATACAGTTCAATAAAAAAGGCCGAAAATAATTTCGACCTTTTTATTAGTTACGTACAATGCATTAAATCCAACGAACATAACAGAAATCCTGACGATGAGGCAGATCTTCATTTTTAGGGAACATTCGGAATCCAAACTTAAATGAACCGGCCATGTTTAATTGGTAGTCAATGCTAAAGAACAGCTTAGTTCCTTCAGTTTTAACCAATTTAAGCTCTTCAACGTCATAAAGAGTATCGACGTTGTTTTTTCCTAATTTAGTAGCAACAAGCTCAACACCAATTCCCTTATCATTAATATCATGCACATCAATTACAATGTTAATTTTATTACTTTCGCCAACTTCCGGATTGTGAATCAGCTTCTCTGGAACATCCATTGTCACGACCTGAATATTATCCCAACCTGCAGCAACTTTTTCTTTCCACGCAGCAATTTCTTTTGCCTTTGAGAATCCATTTGCTTTTAATAGGGCTGAACGGGTTGCCAGTTTAGTATAAAAGCGAGCAATGTAGTCATCAATCATACGTTTGGTTGTAAAACGCGGAGTAATCTGAGCTAAAGAGTTCTTGATAACCTGAATCCATTCCGGAGAATATCCTTTGGTATTCTTAGCGAAATACAACGGAATAATTTCGCTCTCGAGCATACTGTAAATAGTTGCAGCGTCCAATTGGTCCTGATGCACATCATTTTCATAAGTTCGTTTTTCAGTTAAAGCCCAGCCTGCGCCTTTCACATAGCCTTCTAACCACCAACCATCAAGTACCGAGAAATTCAAGACCCCATTCATTTGAGCTTTTTCGCCCGAAGTTCCCGAAGCTTCAAGAGGGCGGGTTGGAGTATTAAGCCAGATATCAACACCGCAAATTAAGCGCTTAGCCAGACGCATATCGTAGTTTTCAAGGAAAATAACCTTACCGAGGAACTGTGGCATACGTGAGATCTCGATAATACGTTTGATCAGACCCTGACCACCCCCATCAGCAGGATGAGCTTTTCCGGTAAACAGGAATTGAACCGGATGAAGCGGATCATTAACGATTTTTTCCAAACGTTCTAAATCTGTAAAGAGCAGGTGAGCACGTTTATAAGTTGCAAAACGGCGACCAAAACCAATAATCAGAGCATTTGGATTAATAGCCTCAAGAACAGAAACTATACGGGAAGGGTCACCTTGATTTTTCAACCAATTCTCTCTAAATTGGTCTTTAATATAATCGATTAATTTAATTTTCAAGTTCATACGCGTATGCCAAATTTCCTGATCAGGAATTTTATACACACCTTCCCATATTTTCAAATTAGATTGATCAGCATAAAATGCTTTCGTAAAGTATTTTTCATAAATAGCCTTCCAGTCGGAAGATGTCCAGGTCGGAAGATGAACGCCATTTGTAACATAACCAACATGCAACTCTTCCGGAAAATATCCCTTCCAAATAGGACTAAACATTTCTTGCGACACCTTACCATGCAACCAACTCACGCCATTTACCTCCTGACAAGTATTACATGCAAATGTACTCATGCTGAATTTTTCATTATGATCACCAGGATGTTCGCGCCCCATATCAATAAATTCATCCCAGCTCAGTTCTAATTTAGCAGGATATTCACTCATGTATTTTTGAAACAAAGGCTCATCAAAGCTATCATGTCCAGCTGGCACAGGTGTATGGACCGTGTACAACGAACTTGCACGAACTATTTCCAATGCCTGACTGAATGTGAGATTTTTGTCGGCAATTAAATCAACCAAGCGCTGAGTGTTAATTAAGGCAGCATGACCTTCATTACAATGATAAACATCTTTTTCTATTCCTAATTTCTTCAACGCAAGAATACCACCAATTCCTAACATGATCTCTTGTTTCATCCGGTTTTCCCAATCACCGCCATAAAGCTGATGAGTGATCGAGCGATCGAATTCACTGTTCATATCATTATCCGTATCCAGTAAATACAGAGAAATCCTGCCTACAGCCACTTTCCATAAATAAGCGTAAACTGTTCGCCCCGGATAGGGAACCTCAATTACGAGAGGATTATCATTGGCATCTTTCATTTGAGTCAATGGAAGGTTATTGAAATTTTGCGCTTCATAAACTGCAACCTGCTGCCCATCTACTGATAACGATTGAGTAAAATATCCATAACGATACAAAAATCCAATAGCAGTCATATCTATATTACAATCACTGGCTTCTTTCAAATAGTCACCTGCTAAAACTCCCAACCCACCGGAATAGATTTTCAAGACCTCAGTCAGACCGTATTCCATACTAAAATAAGCTATTGATGGAGTAGCTGTATTTTTGGGAACATCCAAATAAGCTCTGAAGCTCTCATAGACAACATCTACCTTCTTAATAAATTCAGCATCTTGCCCCATTGCCACCAATTTCTCATAATTCAGAATATTAAGTAACAATACCGGATTTGACGAAGCCTCAATCCATGCCTCACGGTCAATCTGTCGAAACAAACTTTTAGCATTACTATCCCAAGCCCACCAAATATTTTGCGCGATCTCTTCCAGTTTGTTTAAACTTTCAGGTAAATGCGATTTTACATTTATCTCTTTCAAGTTTATTTCATTTACACTATTAACTCTAAGCTTCATAATTGTTAATCTTTTAAATAACTAATACACTATTAAATAATGAGTTGAAAAAGAATATTCTTTTATTTATATTCTTTTATAGTACAAAAATATACAAATTCAATTAATGAGCGGTATCTCATTAATTAAAAAACGATATATAGACTTCAAACGTTTGCATAAACCATTATCAATAAACCGTAGCGAAACGTTCTAAACATTACCATCAATCAGATATTAAGCCTCTTATTTTTATTTGTAAGCGCAATGTGGTATGCACTATCATAAAACTGAACAAAATGCTTCCAAAGAGCTTTTTCTGCAACAACAGAAGCTTTTTCTCGAACTGCTTGAATTTGCTATTTAGTTAATGACGCGAACTTGCCAATCATTTCAGCTAGTTGCGTTGAAACTATGTAACTATTATAATCCGAACGATGTATCACCCCTACCCCATTTTCAACATCTTGCGGGTTATGAGACACCCATTGACCGAAGCCTGATAAATCCGTCGTAATAGTTGGCACACAGAAAGCAATGCTTTCTAACGGAGTATATCCCCAAGGTTCATAATAGGATGGGAAAACCGTCAAATCCATACCAATCAGCAAATCGTAATACGACTTATTGAAAATTCCATCCGATCCGTTCAGATACGATGGAACAAAAATAATTTTCACTGCTTGAGCTTCTGATTGGTAAAATGATACCAGTGAATTGCCGACATTATGCTATCATTATAATAATCATAAAGTTCATGTGTAGTAAACCTATTCCATGAATAAAGAGTTGAAGCCGGATTACTTAACACCGAAGCTAAATCAGTCCGAAACCCCTTGATATGCGCCGGAACCATGAGGAATGCAACTATCTCTTTAGACAAATCCGGTTGAGAAGCTAATTGTTTCAATGACTCTATAAAAGTGTCAATGCCTTTATTTTTATATTCATAACGCCCTGCCGTGCCCACAAACAAAGCTTCATCCGTCAAAGAATAACCCAATAACCTTTCAGCTACTTTTTTCAGAGTTTGACGCGCTTCCTGACGTTTTACATTAAACTGCTTCCCTTTCGGAACAAAGTCATCTTCAAAACCATTTGGAGTAACAACATCAGGCTTTTTATCAAGTAACTGTTCACATTCTAAGCTTGTTATTTCACTAACCGTGGTAAAACAATCAACCGTATGAGCCGCTATTTCTTCTGTAGAATGTTTAGAAACCATATTCAGCTCATAGGCCATCTGATCTCCGTTATATTCATTCAAATAATCATACAACGGTTTGTGATTTCCAGCAATTGATCGACCAATAGACGTCGCATGGGTAGTAAAAATAGTCGCTACAGAGGGAAGTTGTTTTTGAATGTAAAATGCACCAAAGGTAGTCATCCACTCATTAAAATGTGCTATAACCTGATTATTATCGGTTAATCCAAAGAAGCGATAATAACTTTCGATAATCATTCCTGTAGCATATCCAAACATAGAGGATTCATCGTAGTCGCCATAAGCCGCAATAGAATTAACCCCTACTTGCTCCCAAACCTGACCATAAATTTCGTTTTTACAAGCCATCAGTGGCATAAAATCAACCAACACAGCAATAGGCTTTCCTGGAATATCCCAACGTCCAACGCGGATTTTTAATTTGTATTTATCCTCAGTAAACTCTTTCCAACCGGGATATAAGTCTGGGATTTCCTCAAACAATTGATTTTTCTGTTCCAACCACACATCCGGACCTATAAAAATCAACTTATCCGGGTGAGATTTTTGCAAAGTGGCAGCTCGAGTCGATAAGACAGTATAAATACCACCAACCATATTGCACACTTCCCAACTGGTTTCAAAAATATATTCGGGTTTCAAAGAATTCGACATGAATAGAAAATTAAAATGATTGCAAATATAATACATTTTTACTTGAAACTATTGTTAAGTGGGAATTTGAAGCTCTTTTTGAATTATCTATAAACCAGAATAAACAAGATTTAATGTTTTTCTAATAATTCAATATTATAATAAACTGACAGCATACTTTTCTGAATTACCCACGTCCTAAATCTGTTATCAAAAACAAAAGAGACAAACAATGTCACCAAAGTTCGTGTTTTTGTCAGCAATAATTCGTATTTTTAATGCCTGATCGCAAGTTAATTATTAATTCTTAATTATCAATCATTTACATAAATATGGGAGCTAAGAAAAATTTTGTTTTAGACACGAATGTCATTTTACACGATTATAATTGTGTACACAATTTTGAAGAAAATGATATCTACATTCCAATTGTTGTGTTGGAAGAGCTGGATCACTTCAAAAAAGGCAACGAACAAATAAATTTCAATGCTCGTGAATTTGCCCGTGAACTGGATCTAATTGCAGATGACAAACTGTTTACCAAAGGGGCTGATCTGGGAGTGGGGAAGGGAAAACTGTTTATACTCACAGGTGGGGAATATCCCGATATTATATCAAAATCTTTA
>JAATGT010000195.1 GCA_015654525.1 Bacteroidales bacterium | reverse complement strand
GGCTATAGGTTCCAACCTTGGAAACTTCTTCAAGATGGACCAAAAAACCCTTATGCTGTTGGTGGGTTGTGGTGCCGCCGGTGCTATTGGTGGTATCTTTAAAGCTCCCATAGCTGGTCTGGTTTTTACGCTGGAGGTGTTGATGCTGGACATGACCATGACTGCCATTGTGCCCTTGCTTATTTCTTCGGTTACGGCTACTTCCTTGTCTTACTTCTTCTCGGGCACGGCTGTTACTTTTGAATTTGGAAAATATGCGCCCTTCGAAATTTCGCGCATTCCGTACCTGATCTTGTTGGGTGTTATTTGTGGTATGGTGTCGCTCTATTTTACAAGAGGAATGAATTGGCTGGAAGGCCTTTTTCGCAAATTACATAAACCTTACCGCAAGCTGGCGGTTGGCGGGCTGATGCTGAGTTTATTGATCTTCCTTTTTCCTCCACTTTACGGTGAGGGCTACGATACCATTATAGCTTTACTGAATGGGCATTCGGCTACCGTACTCGATCGGAGTTTTTTCTTAGGTTTGGGTAATAATCCGTGGGTACTTATAATTTACCTGGTATTGATCATCATCTTTAAGATCTTTGCTTCGGCAGCTACTACCAGTGCAGGTGGTGTCGGTGGTATTTTTGCTCCATCGTTGTTTATCGGTTGTCTCACTGGATTTGTTGTAGCACGGGCCATGAATTACTTTGGGTTCATGATTCCCGAGGCCAATTTTGCTTTGGCGGGTATGTCGGGACTTATGTCAGGTGTTATGCATGCTCCCCTTACCGGCATATTCTTAATAGCAGAACTTACCGGTGGTTATAATCTGTTTATGACGCTAATGATTGTTTCAGTAGTTTCGTATCTGACTATTATTCTGTTTGAACCTCACAGCTTGTACGCCATGCGGTTGGCACAAAAAGGCGAATTACTTACGCACCATAAAGACAAAGCCATTCTGACTATGCTCAAAATGGAGAATTTCATAGAAACGGATTTTATTGAATTGAATCCTGAAATGAATCTGGGCGAATTAGTCAAAAGCATATCGCACTCGCGAAGAAACTTATTTCCGGTTGTTGATCCTAAAACACATGTGCTGATTGGCATTGTGTTGGTTGATGAAGTTCGGAATATTATGTTCAGGCAGGACTTATACAACCGGTTTAAAGTGCGAAAATTAATGACCTCTTTGCCGGCTACGCTTAAAGCGACTATGCCCATGGGTAAGGTGATGGATATTTTTGAAGATACGGGTTCGTGGTACTTACCGGTGGTTGACGATGATAAGGTTTACCTTGGGTTTGTTTCCAAATCAAAGATATTCGATTCGTATCGGCATGTGTTGGTACATTTCTCGGATGAGTAGATGACCTGATTATGGACTCCTTCCAAAACTTTTATATTGCAACTAAATAACAATGACAAAACAAAAACTAACTTATACGGAAGCTGTTGCCGAATTAGAAACTATTCTGGCAGACCTGGAAAGCAATTCGGAAGTGAATATGGACCTAATTGCCGAGAAGGTGAAACGTGCCGCTGTTTTGATGGATTTCTGTAAAAAACAGTTGCATGAACTGGACGAAGAGCTGGAAAAAATGATGGCCGGTTTGGACGTTTAGCGGATTAGGTTTACCTCATACGTGGTTAGTCCGGCATATTTTTTTAGTAGTACGGTGGACTGGTCAATGGCTTCCTGCAATCCATCTTCTCCGCTATATCCGTTTATCACCATGAGCAATCGGGTGGTGGTATCTGTTATTTTTGTACGTTCATTGTCGCTGGTAGGTGTTCCTATTCCACCTACTTCGTCGTGATAGAGGCAATCCGTCTACATTCAATTTACCCCGGCCTATGGCCTCAAATTCGTCTTCGGTTGTGCCGACATCCAGTCGGATAGCCCCCTGAATTTTTTCAGCGTCAAATCCTCCGATCGAAAAACCACTCCGGATGGATACCAGATTAATAATATCTACCAACATGCTTACCTTATAGATTGGTATTTCACGAACTATTCTCCGACATAATGCTTCAGCCGAAGGTCTGTATCGGTTCGGATCTTTTCCCAGGGTTTTGTATATTTTTCGTGTAGCTGTAATTTCCGGCCGTTTGTTGATCTCTTCCAAAGTATAGCTAGCTTTGATTTGTTCAATTTCAGCTTCCATCTCCGACCAGAATGCAGGTGAAGTTTCATTATTCTGTACGTTACAGGCTAATACGGCCAGTGTCAGTTGCGGGCAGGCTTCACGTATTTTTGGGGATATCTCGATGTTCATATCTGAATAATTAATTGGTAGTACTAATTCAAACTCCTTTTAGCATAATTCCACTCAGTATGCGTCCGGATTTAATCCCGAGTCGGCGAGCCGAGAAAAAATGTGGGTGTTCCGTGAAAGTGCAAATTCCGGATATCTCAATATGTTCCGGTAGTATGCCGCTGTTCAGTAGTGATTGCCTGTTGGCGTCCCACAGATCGAGGAAGATTGATCCGTTGCGCCGGATAACTATCTGATCCAAATCAAAGCCCGCTTTTTCAAAATTGTCTATCACTTCTTGTCCCACTTCGTATACCTTAGCCGAAATAGAAGGTCCGATTACCATGCAAATATCGGCCGGACGACAATTATATGTCTTGGTCAGTGCTGTAATTGTTTTTTCTGCAATCCGGGCACAGGTACCGCGCCAGCCTGCATGAGCAGCTGCTATTATTTGCTTGGTAGGGTCGAAAAACAATAATGGAACACAATCGGCTGTGGTAATGCTGACGCAGACCTGTGGAAGCTGCGTAAAGATGGCATCAACCCCATTTAGATAGGCTGCTTTTTTATCGGGTGAGAGTTGAAAAAACTCCTGGCTAATTTCCCGCACTTCGGTACCATGATTCTGATAGGGTATAATCAGTCGGAACGGATCGATGTCCAGTTTGTTGCACAACCTCCGTTTGTTTTCATTGAAGTGTTCAGGGTTGTCTCCCGAAAACGGACTTAAATTGTTTGATGCGTAATTGCCCACGCTTACACCACCTTCTCGGCTTGTGCAAAAATGGGCAATTTCAGTATATTTGTCTAGTAAACTATATGTTATCATACTAGTGACTACTAACTGAGTTTACAGTTCATCCCAGCCAATTCCTTTATATTGACTCAAATCATCTTCTTCCTCTTCCTCAATTTCTTCTTCCACCTCTTGGTATGCTACTTCCATAGGGCGGTGCGTAATTTCCACTACCTTGTTGGATTCTTTATTGATTTCGGCCCAGATAAGGTCTTTTAGTTCCGAAATGCCCAATCCGGTTATGGACGAAATAAAAACGGTCTGGATATTATTCGGAATTATCTTTTTTATTTCAGTAGTCAGTTCGTCATCCAGCATATCACATTTAGTGATTGCTAAAATTCGCTGTTTACCAACAAGCTCGGGATTGTACTGCTTTAATTCATTCAATAGAATGTTATATTCAGCAGTGATATCATCACTATCAGCCGGAACCATAAAGAGTAAGATCGAATTTCGTTCAATATGGCGTAAAAAACGTAATCCAAGGCCACGTCCTTCGGATGCTCCTTCGATAATTCCCGGAATATCTGCCATAACAAACGATCTGTTGTCGCGGTAGGCTACAATGCCCAGGTTGGGTACCAGTGTGGTAAATGGATAGTTGGCAATCTCAGGTTTTGCAGCCGAAACTACGGATAGTAAGGTCGATTTTCCAGCATTAGGAAAACCTACCAGCCCTACGTCGGCCAACACTTTTAGTTGAAGAATAACTGTTTTTTCAATGGCAGATTCGCCGGGTTGTGCAAAGCGCGGAGTTTGATTGGTGGCAGTCCGAAAGTGCCAGTTACCTTGTCCACCGCGACCACCCTTTATCAAAACCACTTCTTCTCCATCTTCGGTAATGTCGCATAAAAAATCTCCGTTCTCGGCATCGTACACCACAGTACCACAAGGTACCTCTATGACTTTGTCTTCACCTTCTTTTCCAAAACTCCGACTCAGGCCACCACTTTCACCATCACCGGCATGTATATGTCGGGCATATTTGAGGTGAATCAGCGTCCAGTGGTTTTTGCTTCCACGTAAAATAATATGACCTCCGCGTCCACCATCTCCACCGTCAGGACCACCTTTCATAGTTAGTTTGTCACGGAATAAATGTTTTGAACCCGGTCCTCCTTTGCCTGAACGACAAAATATCTTTACGTAATCTACAAAGTTTGAACTTGCCATGGTGTTTGTTTTATTTTAGAGATAACAAAACACACCTGAATAAGTTTTCGGTGTGTTTTGAGTGTTTTATAAATCAGAGAATTATAATTTAGAATCAAGAACGGTTGAGATCCGACCAAAAATTTCATCGATACTTCCCATTCCGTTAATAGCTGCGTATTTGTCCAGGTTTTGGTAAAATTTGCTTACCGGAGCTGTTTGTTTTTCGTATACTTCCAATCGTTTGGTGATTGTTTCCATGTTGTCGTCGCTACGACCTGATGTCTGACCTCGTTTTAGAAGGCGGTCAATCAACTCTTCTTTTTTTACGCTCAGATCAACTAATACGTTGATTTCTTTACTGTTTTTGCTCATCATTGTTTCCAATACTTCAGCTTGTGCCAATGTGCGCGGGAATCCATCCAAAATGATACCGTTAATATCATTGCCAAATGCTTCAATGTTTTTTGCTAAGATATTAATGATCATTTCATCCGGAACCAGGTTCCCTTTTGAAATAAAACTTTCAGCAACTTGCCCTAATTCAGATTTGTTGGCAATCTCTTTGCGTAATAAATCGCCGGTAGATAGATGTTTTAATTTGTACTTTTCAACAATCAAATCACTTTGTGTGCCTTTTCCACAACCAGGTGCGCCACAAATAATAATGTTCAACATTCTTTTTTTATTTATAAATTATTAAAATGAAACGATATGAGCCTAGACATCGCGTTTCATGAGAGTTTCTATTCTTCAACAACTGTGTAGATATCTTTTAAATTACGTCCGTAACCATCATAATCCAGTCCGTACCCTACAATAAAGTCGTTGGGAATTCTCATAGCCACATAGTCTATTTGAATATCGCGTTGCAAAGCATCAGGTTTTTGTAAGAATGTAGCCACTCTGATTTCGTTTGCACCTTTTGCTCGGAGTGAGTTTAAGATGCGCTCCATCGTAATGCCTGTATCAACGATATCTTCAACAACTACAACGTTTCGTCCTACTACACTTTCATTCAGACCAATGATCTCTTTTACCGAACCGCTTGAGTATAATCCTTCGTACGATGATAATTTGATGAATGTAATTTCGCACGGGATGCTCACATTTTTCATTAAGTCTCCTGCAAACATAAAGGCTCCGTTTAAAACACAAATAAAAAGAGGATTTTTCTCTGCAATGTCATGATTAATAGCTTCTGCTACCTTGCGTACTGCTGTTTGTATCTCTGATTCCGGGATGGATAGTGCGAACTTCTTGTCTTTAATCTGAATGGTATTCATGAGCGATATGGAAATTTAGATAACTACTTTTATTTGTTTATGTATTTTGCTTATTATCAAATCGAAAAGATAAAATAACTGTGAATGGAAGCATTTGAGCTATGCCGATTAAATTTAGCGCAAAAGTACACAAAAACATCCGTTTACGAAATATCAAAACGGCTTATTATTAAAAAGAAACCATATGTCTGTCGAAACGATTGTTGCTCTTAAATGTATGCCTGCTTTATTCTTCAGAAGGTGATAATGCATCTGAAACGGATCGACATTATAGGCTAGAAAAGGGGTGAGAATTGAAGCAATTGTATTGAAAAAAGGAGTATTTCAATGCAATCGCTTCAATGTTTAGGATATGGTTTGTTCGTATTTTGATAAGAATGTTTTAAAAACAGGAATCTTCAATAGCCCATATTGAAAGATGGCAATTCCCATGATGGCACAGCTGATTCCCATGATGGCATCTAAGATATAATGGTGACCGGAGTAAATTGCCGTAAACCAGATCCCGACCATGATTAAACCAAATAACCATTTCATGTTTTCTACTTTGCTTTTGAAAGAATAAAAAAGTACTATGGTCGGATAAGCGCAGTGAAGTGACGGCATAGCGGCAAAAACATTGGAATTTCTGGAATAAAGCGAACCGAATATCTTCAAGTGAACAAGTGCATCAAAGCGTCCGAGTCCGGCAGTATTACCGCCCACACCTTGATGAAAGTCTAAACCATATTGGGCAACATACCAGGGGGGAGCGGCCGGATGGATGTAGTAGATGCAAAACCCGATAAGATTGACAAACAAAAATGTAAGTGAGAAATGCAAAAACTGTTTTTTGTTGTTGAAGTATAGCCAAAGGCCGAAAGCCACTGGGAGTGGTATCCAGCACAGGTAAAAAAGTCCGCACAAAAAGTCAGCAACGGCACTGTGATGAATTGCAAAAAACTCATTAGGAGTCAGTAGTACGCCGTGGCTGATAAATCCGAATAATGACTTCTCTGAATTATAAATGCCAGCAATGTCAACAGGATTGACCTTATAGTTCGGATAAACCTTCATCAAATCGTAAATAATAGCGAAAAAAATGAAGATGCTAAATCCTAATATAAATTTCCGACTGGCTTCAGATAGCCAGATACAGGCGTTAAATGCTATAACGATTATCCAGTTTTCAACTTTTAGCCCGACGACCAACGACATTAATATAAGATAGAACCCCGAAACCAAAAGTGACATTAGTTTGGTGTTCTTAGAATCTGCGATGTTGAGTTTAATCATGTCTACAAATTTAGTCTCTCAGAGATTTTTTGTCTGGTTTTAACCGAGATTCCATAAAGATCCATGTATTTGAATGACATGGGTATTCCAAGTGCATTGTTTTCTGCTTTAATATAAACGCATTCCAGTTCTGCAGTTTCATTATTTATTTTAATAAATATATTGTAAGACCCTGAAGCATTTTTAGACAGCCTCATCTCGCGTTTATGGAAATTATTGAATTGTACAATAAAAGAATTCTCCGATTTGTCTGCCAACTTGCATTTTACTCCAAATGCCCGCCGTTGAATGAATGATAATTCGGCTTTACGTCCTCCTTCTTCAAATCGCATCCAGTACACATGAATCGGATT
Organism: Bacteroidales bacterium; assembly: GCA_015654525.1. GTDB lineage: Bacteria > Bacteroidota > Bacteroidia > Bacteroidales > Paludibacteraceae > Paludibacter. Next base: position 5,509 of record JAATGT010000195.1, on the reverse strand, counting down.
TTTTATATCCAATTTTCCATCAGGAAGTGTGTTTAGATCGTATATAATTGTGTTTTTATTGTGCGATCGCTGCAGATAAAACAGCATTTTTTCTGTTTTGGGAGGAACCGGATAAGATGGTTGTTGCCCAAAACAGAGGTTGCAGAACATTAAAATTCCTGCTAAAATGGTGTACTTAAAAAAGTTCATTCTTGTCTTTGAAATTTGAAGACTGAAATCTTCGGGTTTGTGTCAAATAAGCTGATTATTTTGCTGAAGCCTTGTCTTCTGCTTCCATAACTCTCCGGCAGTGATTTAACCGTTGAATGGCCGTCATATTGGAGAACACTGCAACAATAAGAATTGGAATGGTAAATATTGAAATTGTTTCAATAATATCAAAAGTCGATCCGTTCAGATGAAGTTTGTGATTTCCTCCCGTAATTGCTGATACGATACCGCAAATTACCCCTGATAATCCAATCGTAACGATTCTTTCCGGTCGTTGCATAAATCCTCCTTTACATTCAATATTAAGTCCTTCAGCTCTGGCTCTTACGTAGCTTACCATCATGGACCCAATTAGCGCAACGAATGCAAAAATAGAACTTAAAAAATAGTGATGAGATACCAAGTAATAGCAAATACCAAAAAACATAAATAGCTCGCTGTAACGGTCCAGTACCGAATCGTATAAAGCTCCAAAGCGTGAAGACATATTTCCTACCCGTGCTAAGCGCCCATCAATCATGTCAAATAAACCGGCAAAAAGAATCAATCCGCTACCCCAGCCGATATAAGATAAGTCACCGGTGACGCCTTTTTCTCCTCCTATTATAAATACAACTACAGCAGCTATGTTTAGCACTACCCCTGTTGTTGTTATAATGTTTGGCGTTATTCCTAATTTGATTAACGCTTTGATCAGTGGATTGATGATCTTATAAATCATTTGTTGTGCCCAATCTTTTGCTTTCATTTTTCTGTGTTTTTTAGAAGTCAAATTTAAATCGTGTCCTTAATCCTATTTTGGCAATATCTGGATGATCAAGATAAGTAAATCGCTTTACAAGATCTACCCTGAAGAGTTTAAATATATTTCCAATACCAATACTTGCTTCAATATATGGTACTTTTGACATAGAGTATGTTATCGGGTTACCATTTGCATCGACCGGAAGTTTGAATAAGCTGCTGTTATATGCAGGATTGTTGCCATTGGAAAGGTCTCCCCATAGAACTTTACAAGTTACGCTTTCTCTTAAATCCAATTTATTAATCAATGGTATCTTGTTCAAGAAAAATCCATTAAAGCAGTGATCAACATTCAACGAAACATACCTGTCGCTTACGAATTCCAAAAAGTTCATCAGGTTGTACGACATTATTTGATATGAATATGTCTGGTTGGCCCGAGCTATGTTCAAGAGTGGATAGGGCACTTTGCCAAATATTTGATCTGCTTCAAAAACAACGTCTGAGTAACCCAAAACGGAGAAGTAAAATCGCTTATTTGCAGAGAAACGAAGATTCTGATAATTGTAATCATTGCCCCAAAGCTTTGCGCCAGAAGTGAGTTGCAACTCAAAGGCTGGATACTTACTTTTAACAGGTATTCTCACTGCCTTTCCCTGATAGAATTTCTCGTTAGGTGCATATCTTAATTTCAGAGAAAATTCCGATACATTGAGGCTGTTTACATCGTTTGTATGCAAGGAATAGTCAGTTTTATTATAATATAAGTTTCCTTCAGGATGTTCAAGGCTGTGCTGATAGTTTAGATTATACGAAAAATGATTTTCAAATTCATTCAAATGCTCTATTTTGAAGGTTTTATTGTAAAATAACTTATCATTGACTCCTCTTTTGATTGATAATAAGACAAAATCCTCTTGTATAAATGCCTGATCCTGTCCCGGTATTTTAGTGTCACTTTGGTAGCTCATACTAAGTGATTTTACCGGAAATTCGTATGCTGAATGAGGTGTTAATGACCATGTCCCATTTAGATAATACTTAATTTTTTCGTCTTTAAAGCCATACGCTAAATAGGTATCAAAGCTTATCTTGTTGCTGAATTTAGGAGTAGTTCTACCTCCAAATCTTACACGACTACCTTCAATTGGGTTGTAGCTATAAAATGTGTTGACTGGACCTATTTCAAAAATTCCGGCATCTTTATACCCGAATAATATTATGTTTATAACGTCTATGGTTCTTTTGAATATGGGCGTGTTTTGTACACTGTCGATGATGGCATAAGTTCCATTTTCTGATTTGGATAGCTCCTGATGCCTGTGAGCCTTCCAGTAGTCTTCGCTCCTTATATTTGCACTGTCAAGAACTACTATACTTTTTCCTTTGAATATGGAATCATTCTTAGGAGGTTCGAATTGATATTTTTTGTAAGATACTGTCCTTTTCCCGAGTATGCTTTGTCCTTTCTTAGTGATTCCAAAATTGATGGCAGTTTCATCGTCGGAGAGTAGCCAGCCCTTATCTTCTGTCTTTTCAAACTGTTGAGTGATTTTTACGTCTTTTACAAAATTAAGGTTGATGTTTTTGTTTACCGATAATTCTATTTCTTTTATTGCGTAACTGCCATCAAGTGTTATATACAAAAAACCCTGAAAAAGCATATCTTCTTTGTTTCTGGATCCAAAGAATAATTTGATATATTTTTCAGACCCTGATTGGATAGTATCCATGATATAATACCTGTAAAAGGTAGGGGCTGAATTCGCAATTGGACTTAAAAATTGATTTGTGAGTAAAGTAATATTGTTATCATAGATTTCAACATCTTGATACATGTATTTAATATTATCATCAATTCCTTTGTTATCAAGTCCTTCAAAATGAACTGTTTTGTTTGATTTTATAATTTCTTTTTCATTTTTTGGCGATTTTCGATAGTAGTAGTCAGATATAGTTTCTTTCATGTAAATAGGTAAGATTTCTTTACCATTGGTAGCAGTGGAATCTGTGCTTTCAAACATGAACTGTAGATTTTTAAATACTCTTTTCTGCTTAAATTTAGGAGTTATATCATTGAGCGCAAACTGAATTTTTTCATACTTCTCGTTTTTATAATAGTTCACAGCTTCTCTTCTGTTCTTCTTTTTGTTAGCAATTACTTTTTCAATCAATTCTACGGCCGGATTATTCTTATTCCTGTATTTCTGTTTTTTTACAGTAACCTCTTTAAGATTTTGGGATTGCGATGAAAGTCTTATTTCCAGCTCTTTACGGCCGTTAGGCAATGATATTATTTCAGTTTTATAACCTACGCAAGAAACTTTTATTTGAGTTCTTCTCGATGTTGTTGAATTAAAAAAAATCGTAAATCTACCAGATTCATTAGTTCTTGTTACTTGCCCGTGATCCAATACGGTAACCGATGCTAAAGGAATAGGTTCATTGGTTTGCGTGTCAAGTACAATGCCTCTGAATGTTGAGGAATTATCTGTTTGCGAAAAAGTCAGATAAGGTATAAATATAAAAAAAATGGCTAGTATTGCTATTCTTATTCTCATTAATTTTAAAATCAGTCTTTTAAATGATAACTAAATTACTTATCATTTTCAGAGTTAGATACTATTTATTTGTTTTAAAAACAAACGTTTTTTGAAGATAATAGTTGAAAAAGAAACCTACTAAAGCTGAAGTTATAACTTTTGAAATTAAGTAATATAATCCGATGGCTTCAGTAAAAAAAATGATCCCTCCCATATTTAATAACATGCTGGAGATCCATACGAGTATATACTTGGAAATTTGCGTCGATTTCTTCTCTTTGTCTGCATTAAAGACCCAATATCTTCCTAAAAGAAAGTTTACAATACCTCCTAAAACGACACCTGTAGCTGAAGAAACGACGTACACAAGACCCACAAGTGATGTTAATACGTAAGTAGTTGAAAAATCAACCACAGTAGATCCAAATGATGACAGTTGAGCTTTGATAAATTTTGATGAATAGCCAAATACTTTTATCACACCAATTGGTTTTTCAAAACTATGAATACTTGTAATACAATATTTGCCACACATCCTGCGGCTATATCATCCAGCATAATGCCCCAGCCTCGTGGAAATAATTCAAATTTCTTGATAAATAGTGGTTTAAATATATCAAATATGCGAAATAATACGAATGCAGCCAGCATGATGAGAATATTATTTGGAATGAAGAGCATTGATATCCACATTCCAACTACTTCATCAATAACTATGCGAGATGGATCTTTGCCCCATTCCGGAATTATTTTATTTGAGCTGTAAACTCCCGATAATGTAAAAATAATGATGAGTATGATCAAATAGATGTTGGGCTCTACTGTGTATAGTTTGATTAAGTAACCTGCGCCCAGTCCACCCAAAGCACCAAATGTGCCGGTAGCAAGGGGGATTAACCCCAAGCCCATTCCGGTACAAATAAGTTTATGCAAAAAGTTCATTTTCATAATAATCCAATCCTAAGTGGGTGATCAAATCTTCACCTTTTAAGAATCTTAGGGTGTTTTCCAATTTTTCTAATTGTTTGAAAACATCGTTTTGAGCAGGAAGTCCTTTAGCTGTTTGTGGTGATTTACAATAGAATGATAACCATTCTTGTACTCCGCGCATATCAGCTCTTTTTGCCATATCAATGAATAAAGCCAAGTCAAGTGCAAGAGGAGCTGCTAAGATTGAATCGCGGCAAGAAAAATTGATCTTGATTTGCATTTTGTAGTTCATCCAACCGAAGATATCCAAACAATCCCAACTTTCCTTAAAGTCACCACGTGGTGGGTAATATTCAATTCTGATTTTATGGAATGTGTTGCCGTATAATTCCGGAAACAGTTCAGGTTCAAGAATGTCATGCAATACACCTGATTTTGATACTTCTTTTGATTTGAAGCTACCTGGATCGTCTAATACCTCACCATCCCTGTTTCCAAGTATGTTAGTGGAGAACCATCCATCAAGGCCGATTAAACGAGCACGAAGGCCTGGAGCTAAGATAGTCTTCATCAATGTTTGGCCTGATTTGAAATCTTTACCCATAATTGGAGTATTCGTGCGATGTGATAATTCGACCATTGCCGGAACATCACAAGATAAATTTGGAGCACCATTTATATATGGATAGCCTAATTTTACTGCTGAATAAGCGTAGATCATACTTGGCGAAATGTTTGGATCATTATTTTTTAAACCTTCTTCCAAACTTTCAACTGTTTCGTGAACTGCTGCTTTGGCCGAGTAAACTTCAGTAGAAGCACACCAAAGCACAACTATACGAGAACAATTATTCGCCTTTTTGAAGGTTTCTATATCGTTCATGAGCTGTTGTGCTAAATCCATTTTTGTTGCACCAGTTTTGATATTTGTTGGAGTCAGATTTACCAGATATTTATGGTCGTAAACGGCTGGCATTGGTTTAATATTGATCAATTCGTCTTTCAAAGGTTCAATGTCCGATTTTTCTAGCACGCCAGCTTTGTTTGCCGTTTCGTAGGCATTATCGGTAAATAAATCCCAT
>JAATGT010000053.1 GCA_015654525.1 Bacteroidales bacterium | reverse complement strand
TACCACAACTTGTTTTCCGTCGAAATGAGTATGTCGGAATGTCGGTGCAATATAAATTGCCGAATCAATCGTAAATTCTTCATTCAGATCTTCAACCGGAACCAGTACCTGTAACATAGCCAATCCCATTGCAAAAAAGCCTGCATTAAGAGGACAAACAGCAAGGCCACCTACGCCTATATTTTCACGACCTGCAAAATAGAAAAACACAGCCAACTCCTGTGATTTAAGCCAGTCGAAAGTTTCGGCTTTCAGCGGAGCAAAATCATAGCCGAATTTATCTTTAAATAAAGGCTTATCAGTTGGTTTATCATCAGCAATAAGCATGGTATCCGGATCACGACGACGCATATAGGGTTCGGTAAAGTTTGCTGAAATACCATTGGTTACTTTATGCACAATTGCTTCTGTAAAAACGCCTTTCCCAGGAATATCATAATTCACCTCGTATGAATTATTTCCTTTACCACCTACTGCAGCATCTTGCAGTTCTTCAATTGTATTAAATACTGTATAACCAACACAATTGTCTAAAATATCTCTTACGTCATGAGGGAGCGTAATACCCTTTTTCTTTACAATCTCTTCTAATTGACTCATGATAACTTAATTTGCAATTTATTCCTGATGAAAAACTAACACGTTTATTCTTTCGAGCGACAAAGATAATCAATTCTTTCTTAATTAATAAAGTATTACTTTACTAATTTGAGATTTAATTTGGATTTATTTCAACGATTTGAACTTGGGAATACACATAAAATTTCACTTATTCCGGAATTCAGATTTTCAAATCTGAAATTTCTCCTTGTATTGAAATAAATGCTATCCCCTTTCTGAATTACATAGCTTTTATTGTCAATTTCAAATTGAATTTCGCCTGTCAATACAAAGCCATACATATATCCCTGAAATGTTTTAAACAGATCGACACTATCAGATCCTTTGGAAAATCGCACTAAAAATGGATCGACCTGTTTATTCAGATCATGTTGAGAAATTAGATACATTTCCGCACCTAAGTCGTTCTGACAAATTCGAAGGTACTCATCTTTTCGAAAAACCGGATTGTTTAGTGCGGCTTCATTTTCACCGATCAACTCACCAACTGTGGTTTGAAGATTATCGGCTATTAGTTTCAAGGTAATTATTGACGGAAAAGATTTTGCCTTTTCTATTTGCGAAAGTGCACTCGAACTTATTCCAACCTTTCTCGCTAAATCATTTAGCTGCATTGATTGTTGTTCGCGTTTACGTTTTATCCGCTCTCCTATTCGTTCCATAAATTACAAGACTAAATTTCCTGCAAAGATAAGAACAGTTTAATATATTAAGCAGCACTTAATCGAAAAAAAATATCTATTTTTTCTTTTGTCCTCTCGTCTGAGGCTTTTTATATTTAATTTTCATTGCTGCAGTACGGCGGACTTTCATATTTACCTTTTTGTTTTTGTCTTTTTTCTCATGAAAAGCCTCACCACCTTCTTCTTTTTTCGGTATTTTCACTAAGGTATTTTTCATCGCTACCTTCGGGAGTTCATCTTCAGTCAGTTCGGTTGACACGACCACATCTCCGGGCATAGCAGTCATTGGAATTTTACGATTCATCAACGCCTCAATTGCCTCGCGACTTTCCTTATCGGCTTTGGTAATAAACGTAAGTGCAACTCCCTTCTTATCGGCACGCCCGGTGCGGCCAATACGGTGCATATAATTCTCCGGCACTTCAGGTACATCAAAGTTAACCACATGGGACACATCCGAAATATCCAATCCACGAGCCACAATGTCGGTCGCAATCAGCACACGATATTCGCTTTCTTTAAAGCCCCGCATAGACTCAAAACGATTGTTCTGACTTTTATTTGAGTGAATCAGACCAAACTGACCCGGAAACTTAGGAGCAATTTCGTCATACAAAGCATCGGCCAGTTTTTTAGTAGAAGTAAAAACCAACACTTTTGAAAACTCCGGTTGATTATTCAGCAGAAATTCCAACATGTTTACCTTGGTGTAAAAGTTGGGAATACGGAATCCTATTTGTTTAATATTTTCGAGCGGTGTTCCGGTTGGAGCAGCTTCAATTTCGAGCGGTTCAACAAAAAAGTCATGAACCAGATCTTTCAATTCTTCAGAAATAGTTGCAGAGAACATCAGATTCTGACGTTTTGTTGGCAGCAAATCAATGATACGAACCAACTGTGGGCGAAAACCTAGATTCAACATTTCATCTACCTCATCGATAACAAAACGTTTGATTGATTTAAGCTTCAGACTTCCGTTCAGAGTTAAATCCAACAAACGGCCCGGAGTTGCTACCAACACATCAACGCCAGCCACCACCAAAGGGGTTTGGCGAATCATATTCACACCACCGTATACTCCTACAACTCGGGTATTCATATAAGCAGTCAACTTTTCCACTTGCTCAACCACTTGAATAACGAGTTCGCGAGTAGGAACCACCACCAATATCTGCGGGTGTTTTTCTTTCGTAAATTTCCACTGGCGAAGACATGGAAGAAGATAAGCAATTGTTTTACCGGTTCCGGTCTGTGCAATGCCCACCATATCCCGACCGGACATAACAACCGGATAGGCTTTTTCTTGAATAGTAGTTGGCTGGGTTAAACCAAAATCGGCAAGGGCATTTAATAAAGGAGTACTTATATTTAAATCTGTAAAAGTCATGAGAATAAATTATAATTAACCAGAACTGGAATTCGTTTCATAATGCAGAATTCACAGTGAGTCCTTTATGGCTAATATGAATCGGGCACAAAGATACTCTAAATGTATCAGACTCTGAAATTCAAGTTCAAACTATAAATTTTGAACTATGAATTATCAACTATTAACTATTAACTATTAACTATTAACTATTAACTATTAACTATTAACTATTAACTATTAACTATGAATTGTCAACTACCAACTTCTTAAGGTGCCAACCTAGATATTTTCCACGCACCACCCTCTTTAGAAAACAGTAAACGATCGTGTAAGCGGTTGGCACGCCCTTGCCAGAACTCGATAGACGTGGGTTTTACAGCATAGCCTCCCCAATGCGCAGGCTTAGGAACATCGTCACCAAACTTTTGCTGATAATATTGAAATTGCTTTTCCAGAAAATCCTGCGAGCGAATGAGCTGGCTTTGCGGTGAAGCCCAGGCACCCAATTGACTATCGATGGGGCGGGATTTAAAATAAGAAGTGGACAGCACTTCACTTATTTTCTCAACAACCCCTTCAACGCGCACCTGCCGCTCCAGTGCCGACCAAAAGAAGACCAACGAAACCCTATTATTCTGAGCCATTTGTTGTGCTTTATGACCTTCGTAGTTAGTATAAAACACAAAACTGTTATGCAAAAATTCCTTGAGCAAGACGACCCTGGAATGTGGCTGACCCTGCTCATCAACCGTAGAAAGAATCATGGCTGTAGGTTCCAGTTGATCGCTCTCTATAGCTTCCTGCAACCAAATCTGAAACTGATCAAACGGATCGGGAAGTACACTCTGCTCATCTAAAACCGAAAATAAATACTGTTTGCGTATATCGCGAAGCATAGGCTGGATTTAAATTATTTCTTTTACTATTTACCGGGTATTAAAACAAAATAGATTTGAATTGGTTTAATACCCTGATTAAAAACTGATAAATTTACAGAGCTTTTACCTACTAAATATCAGTTATTCCATTGAAAAGTTTCAAGTTGATACTAACTAAAAAAAGCTGATATTTGTTGATATATTTTCGCTGATTATTAGCCTTTTTACAAAAGAATAAAGTACTTTTGGGCACAAAATAAAAAAATATTCACTGTTATGAAAGACTTGCTGCAAGCCCGTCACATAGGCGTTTCAGAACAAGACGAAGCATATATGCTTCAAACAATTGGTGTAAAAAGTCTCGATGAATTGATCGACCAAACGATTCCTGCGTCCATCCGGCTGGAAGAATCAATTGAACTACCCGAACCACTTACCGAGCAACAATACGCAGAACATATTGCGGAAATAGCATCGAAAAACAAACTTTTCACTTCCTATATCGGACAGGGTTGGTACGACACTTGTACGCCTGCCGTTATTCTGCGCAATATTTTCGAAAACCCATCGTGGTACACTTCCTACACCCCTTATCAGGCCGAAGTTTCGCAGGGACGACTGGAAGCCTTACTGAATTTTCAGACAGCCGTGTGTGATTTCACGGGCATGCCGCTTGCCAACGCCTCTTTGCTGGACGAAGCAACAGCCGGAGCCGAAGCTGCTACGATGATGATGAATCTTCGCAACCGCGAACAGGCAAAAACAATGCTAATGTGCTTTTTGTAGATGAAAATATTTTCCCATCCATTATGGCCGTGCTGAATACCCGCACACAAGCACAAGGCATAGTGATGGAAACCGGCGATTATGCAAGCTATAAATTTACAGCCAAAAACTTTGGCGCTATCGTTCAATACCCGAACGCAAACGGAAGTGTTGAAAACTATGCCGACTTTGTGGCTGAAGCACATGCAGCCGGAGCCAAAGTAGCCGTAGCAGCCGACATCTTGAGTCTTGCCTTACTGACTCCTCCGGGAGAATGGGGAGCCGACATTGTTTTCGGATCGACACAACGCTGGGGAATACCCATGGGATTTGGCGGACCATCGGCTGCTTATTTTGCTACCCGCGACGAATTTAAACGCGACATGCCGGGACGTATCATTGGCATAAGCAAGGATGCAAATGGCAAAACCGCTTTGCGAATGGCATTACAAACCCGCGAACAACACATTAAACGCGAAAAAGCCACTTCGAATATTTGTACTGCACAGGCTTTGCTGGCTTCTATGGCCGGTATGTACACCGTGTACCATGGTGCCGAAGGAATCAAAACCATCGCACAACGGATTCACGCCAGTGCTACCTATATCAACGAAATACTTCCGGTTTACGGATACAAACAAGAAAACGAGAGCTTCTTCGATACACTCAAAATCAGTTTGCCTGTAGGTCTCAACGCCGAGCAGCTCAAAGCCATTGCAATGGAATACGAAGTAAACTTCCGCTATTTCGGAACCGGCGAGATAGGTATCAGCTTTGACGAAACTACCGATATTGATGATGTAAATACATTGATCGAAATATTGGCAACAGCCGTTAATAATGTAGCTGTTTATGCCGAAGAAGATGATTTGGAAGATCTGAAATCGTACGACGAAAGTCTGGAACGCACATCAGCTTATTTGACCAACGAAGTTTTCAATCGCTACCACAGCGAAACAGAAATGATGCGTTACATTAAAAAGCTGGAACGCCGGGATATTTCCCTAACTCACTCGATGATTTCGTTAGGATCGTGCACCATGAAGCTAAATGCAGCTTCGGAAATGCTACCGATGAGTCGCGCTGAATTTGGTGCCGTGCACCCATTGGCACCGAGCAACCAGACTGAAGGATATAACGAAATGATTTCTGAACTGGAAACGTACCTGACTTCCATCACAGGTTTTGCGGCTTGCAGTCTGCAACCCAACTCGGGTGCTGCGGGTGAATACGCCGGACTGATGACCATTCGTGCTTACTTCAAGGCCAAAGGAGAAACTCAACGTAACACGGTGCTGATCCCCGCATCGGCACACGGAACCAACCCCGCATCGGCACATCAGGCCGGATTTGAAATTGTGGTGGTGAAATGCGACGAAGGTGGTAATACCGATTTGACCGACTGGAATGAAAAAGCCGCAGCTTACAAAGATACCCTGGCCGGATGTATGATTACTTACCCTTCCACTCACGGTATTTTCGAAGCCAGCATTAAAGCAATGTGTGAAACTATCCACAAAAATGGTGGACAGGTTTATATGGACGGTGCCAATATGAATGCACAGGTAGGACTGACCAATCCAGGAGCCATTGGAGCCGACGTATGTCACCTGAACCTGCACAAAACATTTGCCATCCCTCACGGTGGTGGTGGTCCGGGCGTAGGACCTATCTGCGTAGCCGAACATCTGGCTGCATTTTTACCCAGCAAAACTTACGGAGCCAACACCGTATCGGCTGCACCTTACGGTAGCGCCAGCGTAACGGCTATTACCTACGGCTACATCCGCATGATGGGCGAAGCCGGACTAACGCGCGCAACTAAAATTGCCATACTAAATGCCAACTACCTGGCTGCACGACTGAAAGACAGCTACGGAGTGCTTTACACCGGCGAAAACGGACGTGTAGGTCATGAGTTAATCCTCGAAGCGCGCAACTTCAAAGCTACTTCGGGCGTAACCGAAACTGACATTTCGAAACGACTGATGGATTACGGTTTCCACGCTCCTACCCTATCATTCCCCGTACACGGAACGCTGATGGTAGAGCCAACCGAAAGCGAATCGCTGGCCGAACTGGACCGGTTTGCCAACGCTATGTTGCAGATTTTTGCTGAAATAAAAGAAGTAGAAAACGGAACTGCTGATGCCACCGACAATGTACTGCTAAATGCTCCACACCCCGAATATTCTATTGTTTCGGACGAATGGAATCACCCATACAGTCGTGCAAAAGCTGCTTACCCCACCGAATGGGTGGCCGAAAATAAGTTCTGGACCAATGTAGCCCGCATCGACAATGGTTATGGCGACCGGAATTTAGTTTGTACCTGTCAGGCTTGGGAGTAAATTGAGAGCAAAGACAAAAGAACAAAGATTAAAGACAAAAGATTGATTTACTGACTCAAGACTATAGAAGAGAGAAACCTTGCTTTGTATAAACAGAGCAGGGTTTCTTTCTTCTAATAAACAGACTGGTAACTTGAGCCAAACAGAAGAACAACTATGATTTGAGAGAAAGGGTTATCAATCAGTCCACCCCAAAACAAATCAAAAATGGACGAAGCAAACATAAATTTCAGATAAAATTTGGATAATTCTGGGTCAGATTTCTGAAATCTTAGCTAAGATTTGGAAAAAGTGACGTAAGATTTGGTGAGAATGATATAAGATTTGGTTGATCTTAGCTAAGATTTCGGAAAAATGACCCTGGATTAATAAAGATAGTCGCGCTGGTTAAAAGTAAAAACCAGGAATAATGCATTTCCAAACCACTAAATCAGAACATCTAGCAAACAACGACACTAAGTTTCAATACCAACAATTATGGCATACCGGATTTTTGGTCAGATTATAGGTAAGTATAATTTCGTTGGTGCCGACAGACTTTTGATTAATACCCGTGAGGTTATAATCGTAACTGTAGGACAGATGAATGGATTTGCTCAGATCAAATCCAAAAATAAGACCGACTTCCGTACCAGTACGTACAAAAAGCCCCACATCAAACAAGTCGGGAGTTTCTTCGAGTCCCGACCGCTGACTTACTTTAAAATAACCGGTCACATTAAATTCGGCCTGATACATATTGGAATACTGAATTCCGCACAAACCAAATCCCAGATTAAGTACATCGTTGGACATCTGCCTGTATCTACCATATACAAAATTAGTATTGGTCTGATATTTATGGTTATTATCGAACACCGAAAATAAATTGAGACTCGAAACACCCAGCCTAAGCGATTTGCAGGTCAACTCTACTCCTATATCCGAATTAAAATTACTTTCGGTCAATAGATTTTCATAAACAGCGGGATCGTCACCATCCGATAATTTAACTTTCGACATATCATAACTCAAATTCTGATAGTTCAGTCCCAGTCCCAGATGCAATTGCCAGTCTTGTTCCAGTTTCAGCGCATACGCATAGGTCAAATCCACATTGGTCACCGAGGTATATCCTACTTTATCCTGAATGGCAATCAGCCCGAGCTGTGTATTCAGGTTGTCAATGTAAGTACTTCCGGAAGCAAAAAACGTCATCGGCGATCCCTTTACACCCACCCATTGTTTGCGCGCAGCCATGCTAAATACTGCCTCATATTTATCATAAATAAATGCAGGATTTATATATTGAGCATTTCCCCAATAATTGTTCAGCCGAATGTTCGATTGAGCAAGTATCAGCAGACTCATCAGATTTAGTGCTACTATAAAAATGGATCGTTTCATCATTGTCTCAGCCTCATCGGACCACCATCAGGTATCCTTCGCGTATTTTGGTTTCCGCCTCAAACGTATAATACAAAACATAAAAATACGTATCTTTCGAAACCAGCTTATTGTTGTACATTCCATTCCAACCATCCATCCCGTCGTACAACTTAATGCCATTCCGGTTAAATACCTGCACATGCCAGCCTTTCATAAACAAATCGTTATGTCCATCGCCATTGGGAGTAATGGTATTCGGAATTTCAACGACCGTAACATCGGTAACCACCGTACTATCGCAGCCCACAGTGGTTTTCATCACATCGGTATACGTACCTGCTTCCGTGTATTCATGCCCATTTATATGATATGAATCACCCGACATAAGTAAGATATTATTGTGAACATTAAAAGTAGCATTAACTGTCAGATTGAGCGCCACAACGCTATCACAGCCGCTCAGGTTCAACAAATGATTTACGTAAGTTCCACCCACCGTACAAGCCTTGTTATCCAAATAATAAGTATCACCATCACAAATCGCAGCAGCCAGTTGTACACTGCTAGGAACATTAACCTTAAGCTGCAGCGTAGCCGCACTATCGCAACCCGCAGCATTAACCAGATGCGACACATAAGTCCCGGCCGCATTATAACTTATACCATTAAACCGATAGGCATCGCCCTGGCAAATAGATGCGGTGGTCATAGAAGCAGTTGACTGCTTAACCTTTAAGCTAAAGGTAACGATACTATCGCAGCCCGCAGCATTGGTCAGATTTTGGGTATAAACGCCCGATGATTTATAAATAACACCATTAAGAAGATAGGCATCACCCTGACAGATTTCGGCTTTCACTTTAGAATAAGTCGATTGTTTTACCGTCAGATTGAGTGTTGCAACGCTGTCGCAACCAGCCGGAGTAGTCAAATGCGTCGTATAAGTTCCCGGATTATTGCATGACAGGCCATTCCACACATAGGGTAAATTGGAAGAGCAAATCGCCATATTCGTAGTGGAAGTAAAGGGACCTACCGCAACCGCGACCGTATTAGCACTAGGACATATCTCCAGACATCGGATATCATCCAGTGCAAAATTATTTCCATTCAACATAATATTTTGATCAACAATGCTGATATTGGCAGTGGTGGTTGCTGCATCCGAATGCCAGATTGCATAAAACTTATACCATTTCTTAGTCACTCCAGGCGAGAAAAAAGGAGTGCCAATCAATTGTCCATTAATGCTAAACTGCAACACAGGAGGACTTGAGGATACAACCGGAGTAACATACGCATAAAATGCATAATCTTTATTGGGCTTAACGGCAATTGTCTGCCCCCAAACTTGCGACTTGGCAATGGTGCTGCCATCTGCAACAAACATATTACCAAAACCGGAAGTATGATCAGTGCATATACAAAATGCAGGATAAAGCATATTCGGATTAGTCAATATAGCATAGTTTCCTTCACGTATTGCACTAGTAGGAGTAGTAGTAAGATGACGATAAGATGTAGAAAAACTCACATTACCGTTTTCAAAATCACCGTTTACAATCAAGTTCGAGGAATTCTCTGTATAACCTGTAACAGTATATGTAGTATTTACCGAAACATTTGCTATCGGATTTGCAATAGTAGGATCAGTCAGCCCTGTAGATGGTGTCCAACGATAATAATCGGCACCGGAAGCATTTAGCTGGACATTGGTATTTGGCCTGGTACTTACATTAGAAGTTGTGATTGGACACAGCGATTGTCCAAATAATAAATCCGGGAGCAGGAGCAATAATACCAATTTTAGACACGGAGCAAATGACCAAAATTTCATGCCACAGCTATTTGGTTTGCAATAGTAAATAAAACACAAAAAAAACACAAGCACAATATTATTTTTTAGCATACAAATTTCAATCATATCACTATAAAACAATATATTATTTCAAACAAACTTTGATGGACCAATTTCCAGGGAACAGGAAACAATATAAGACTGGACATTTGGAAATGAGAAAATTATCAAAAAAAATTATTACGCTATTTTTTGCTGAAGATTCACTGTTTTTAAACGTTCAAAATCGGGAATTCAAACATTAAGCTGACAACAGCTAAAAAAAAATGGAGCTCACTAAGCTCTACACCTGCAATTGCATGTAAATAAAGTTAAATACGCACTTTATGCAGGATGAATCAACACAAAGATAGTAAATAAAATGACAGAATCTAGATCTTTTGGCTCTAAGAAAAAGTTAAATATATTTTATTTCCATATCAAATAAGCCCACAGATAGATACACATCTGCAGAAAAGAAACAAAAATCAATACCAGCAATTATGGCACATCGGCTTTTTGGAAAGGTTGTAAGTAATCATAAGTTCATTGGTTCCAATAGAGCTTCGCCGGATATTACTAACGTTGTAATCATAACTGTACGACAAATGAATCGATTCGTTTAAATCAAATCCAAGAATCACCCCCACCTCGCTTTTGGTTCGACAAAACAGACCTACATCAAACAAATCGGGAGTATCCGTCAGACCCGATCGCTGCCCTATTTTGAAATAACCGGTTACATTAAATTCGGCCTGATACATGTTGGAATATTGAATTCCACATACACCGAATCCCATGTTTAACAGATTGTCCGAATTCTGCCTATACCGGGCATACAAGAAATTTGTATTGGTTTGATATTTATGATCAGTGGAGAAAACAGAAAAAATGTTCTGACTGGAAGCTCCTAAGCGGAAGGATTTATTGGTAACTTCTACGCCTATATCCGAATTGAAATTATTTGTCGATAAGAGGTTTTGGTATGCTGTCGGATCATAATCGGACGACATATTCACTTTGGAGATGTCGTAACTTAAACTCTGATAGTTGAGACCCAGACCAAGGTGCAATTGCCATTCTTCATCCAACTTAATAGCATAAGCATAAGTAAAATCAAGATTAGTTATTGAGGTATATCCTATTTTATCCTGAACAACAATCAATCCAAGTTGCGTATTCAAATTCTCTATATAGGTACTACCGGAAGCAAAAAATGTCATCGGAGACCCCGCAACGCCAATCCATTGTTTACGCGCAGCCATGCTAAATACCGCCTGATATTTATCATAGATAGCAGCAGGATTAATATAATGAGCATTTCCCCAATAATTATTCAACCGAATATTCGACTGAGCAATTATCAGCAAACTGATTAAATTAAATGCAACTATAAAAATGGATCGTCTCATAAATTCAAATTATCGAATGACCATTAAATATCCTTCTTTTGTTTTTAGTCCTGATTCTGTAGGATAAAACAAAACATAAAAATAAGTATCTTTTGAAACCGGCTTTTTATTGTAATTTCCGTCCCAGCCAGCATCTCCATCGTAAAGCAAAATGCCGTTTCTATTATAAATCTGAACACGCCAACCTTTCATAAACGAATCATTATACCCATCACCATTGGGAGTAATCGTATTGGGCACATTAATAAATGAAAGCTCGGTAACAACCGTACTGTCACAGCCATTTACAGTTTTAAGATTATCTGTATAAACTCCTGCTTTATCATAGACATGACCATTAATCGTATAGTTTTCACCTGAAAAAATTTGTACCTTTTGAGTTGTCGTTTGCGGATAAGTTACAGATAAATTCAGGGTCACCGTCACATCCTGTCCTAAAACATTAGTCATCGTTTTAGTAAAGATTCCTGCATTGTAATACGGAGTTGCATTCCATGTATAAGGCAAATCAGATACACAAACTGAAGCATTCGTTACAGCAGATGTTGATAAATTTACTTTTAAAATTAACTTAGCAATACTATCACAACCCATTGAGTTCAGATACTTATCAGGTGCAGTATAAGTTCCTGATTCGGTTAAAGCAAGTTTGTTCCAGACATAAGGCAATTCGAGTGAACTGACAGATCCTATTGATATAGAACTTGACGGTGATACAACCGTCAACTCCAGTGTTGCAACACTATCGCAACCCGAAGCACTGATAAATTGAGCCGTATAAGTTCCCGAGTTGTAATACAATTTTTTATTCCAGACATAAGGCAGTAACGAGGAACAGACATATTCTGTAGTAGTTGAAGTCAACGGCGTTTTCACGTACAGCACCAGATTAGCTATACTATCACAGCCATTAACACTCGTAAAGCGAATGGAATATTTACCAGCTACCGGATACGATATTCCATTCCAGACAAAAGGCAGAGCTGAAGGACAAGTAGTCATCTCGATTACCGAACTAGCCGTTTTATTAACTATCAATTTAAGCGTGGCAACACTATCGCAACCAACTTTATTTGTTAAATGGGCAATGTAAGTACCAGATGTAGTATAAGAAGTTCCATTAAACAGATAAGAATCACCCTGACAAATAGAACTATTAGTAACGGAACTCGTCGGGAGCTTTACCGTCAAATTCAACGTAGCTGTACTATCGCAACCAACGGAATTCGTAAAATGCTTATTGTAAGTACCCGTAACACTATAATTCGTGCCATTCCAGACATAAGGCAAATCGGCAGAGCAAACGGAAGCCGTGGTGTTGGAACTGCTTGGAAACTTAACTATCAAATCCAAGGTAGCCGTACT
>JAATGT010000340.1 GCA_015654525.1 Bacteroidales bacterium | reverse complement strand
GTGCTAATTCCTTCCGGTCATAAATTTTTAATCGGAACTTTGTACCTGAAAAGCAATATCGATTTTTGTCTAGAAGGTAGTTCCGAATTACTGGTGAGTACCAATCAGAGTGACTATACCGGCGAAGCAGCTGTGATGGCTCAGGGGGCTAATAATCTGAAAATATTGGGTACCGGTACTATCAATGGGCGCGCGTTGGAGTTTATGTCGCATTTCGAAGCCGAAAATGGCTGGTGGATCCCTAAAGAATGGCGTCCGAAACTGTTCATTCTCACTTCATGCCACAAGTTGGAAATTCGCGATATAACCATTGAAAAAGCACCGCTCTGGAGTTTACATATGCTGGGGTGCGAGCACGTTTTGATAGATAACATTAAAATAAAGAACAACCTCGATGTACCCAATTGCGACGGTATTGACCCCGATCATTGCCGGAACGTGGAAATACGCAACTGTTCCATCCTTTGCGGCGATGATGCAATAGTAGTTAAAGCTACTCGCCAGGAGAAAGATTACGGACCTTCTTCCAATATTTGGGTTCATAACTGCACGCTCGAAACCCAGGACTCGGGGTTGAAAGTTGGTACCGAAACTACACAGGATATTTTCAATGTTGTTTTCGAAAAATGCACCATCAAAACCAGTTGTCGTGGACTTACCATTCAGTTGCGCGACGAAGGCAATGTGTTTAATGTCCTGTTTAAAGATATCACGTTTGTTTCTCAATATTATGCTAATCCGTGGTGGGGACGGGGAGAAGCTATCTCTTTTACGGCCATTCCCCGAAATCCGGGCTCTCAGTTAGGAATAATTCATGACATTCAGGCACAAAATGTTCAGGGTTTATCTGAAAACAGTGTCCGCATCAACGGAACAAAAGAAAGCCGGATAAACAATGTAACTTTCAGCAAGGTAGATATAACGATGAACCGTTCTACTTCTTTTGCGGGTGGGCTTTTCGACAATCGGCCTACCAAAGCTTATGATGGAATAGAGAAACATGGTAACCCTGGTTATTATGTTCGCTTTGCCGACAATATAAATCTTAGCGACTGTAGTATTCACTGGGGACAAAATATCCCCGACTACTTTACGCATGCCATAGAAGCTCATGATGTTACCGGATTGAAGATTGAACGCTTTGAAGGAAAAGCTGCTCATCCCGAAAGAGATAAAGCAATAGTTGCTCCTTGATTCTGAACTTATAGTTTCTCATCTTATTGAACCATAAAACTAAAAATTAATTTATCAGAAACAATCAAATAAAATGAAACCCTTAAAATTCATTTCTTGCTGTCTTTTATTTCTTACGATAGTTCAGTCGCAAGCACGATGTCAGGATAAACGGCAGTTTAAAGTCTTTCAGTTTCCACCCAATATGATCCCCCGTATTGATGGGGACAGTACCGACTGGAACATTGTACCGACTGATTATGTGGTGGGGATGGATCAGTTACGCGACGATACAGGCAAATACAGCAAGGCTGACCCTCAAAATCTGAATGTTCAGGTAAAAGTGGGCTGGGTCAAAGGTCTCAACCGGCTTTACTTCCTTTATGTGGCTTATGACAATTACTGGGATTTCTCCATGCCCGATTTGCATAATGACACATTTGAGTTGATTGTAGATGGCGACCAGTCAGGCGGCCCATTTATCGACCGCTTTCATCCAAATAAGGAGCTGTCGCCCATGGATGCTTTCTTTTCTTTTCACGGGGTGCATGCTCAAAACTACCATATTTTTACACCGGCCGTGGGCAAAGACTGGGCATTGGAGTGGGGCAGTCAGCCCTGGATTAAGGATCTGCCTTATGCCAACGCGGCTTACCACTATGATTTTAAACCGGGAGGAGCCGGCAAGCTGACGCTGGAATTCTGGATTACGCCTTTTGATTATGCCGGAACTGAAGGGCCGGTGCGTGCAGTAGAATCTGTGCTGACTGAAAATAAAAATGTCGGTTTGTCCTGGGCAATTATTGATTATGACGATGTTAACAGTAAAGATAACAATGGCTTTTGGAATCTGTCCAAAGAACATACGATGTATGGAAATGCCTCTTACTGTTTGCCATTTAAACTAATGCCTCTGGAAGATCGGTTTAAAAAACCGGTTGATGCGCACTGGACTTTTAAAATTGTTGACATGAACAGAAGGTTAGTCGCTTTTATCGACGAATCAACAGGTCAGATCAATTCATGGAAATGGGATTTTGGTGATGGCAGTACTTCAACCGATCAGTATCCAATTCATCAGTACCAGAATCCCGGAAAATATGTTGTTGTCTTGTGGGTTGAAGGTCCAAAAGGCAAGTCTCGTTTTTCACGGGTTTGGGATGTAGCACTGAAATAATAATTTAATTCCATTCTTCAATGAAAACAGACACAGTATCAAATTTAGTAATAAAGCTATCATTTAAAACATCAATATTTCCAACCAATAACTCATATCGGATGAAAAAAATTTCGTTATTTCTAATTGCACTATTTCTGATTGTTTCGTATTCAATTCAAGCCAAAGAAGCCGGTATTCCAAATTTCAAATGGATGAAAGATGTTGGTGCACAAACTTTTCCTAAATCTATTAAAACTTACTATGCCAACGATTATGGTGCCATTGGAGATGCTGTGTTTAATTGCACAGAATCTATTCAGAAGGTTATAGATGAATGTGCCGCTCATGGAGGTGGTACGGTTACCTTTCATCCTGGTATTTATTTAACCGGTTCCATTTTTATTAAAAGTAATGTCATTTTTAATATACCAAAAGGAACCATGCTATTGGGTAGTCAGAATATCTCGGATTATAAGCAGATTCCTACTCGTGTAGCTGGTATAGAGATGAATTGGGTGGCTGCTTTAGTTAATATTATTGGTCAGCAAAATGCCGTTATTTCCGGTGAGGGTGTTATTAATGGGAAAGGCAAAGTTTTTTGGGATAAGTATCGTAATATGCGAAAGGACTATGATTCCAAAGGCTTACGTTGGATTGTTGATTATGACTGTGAACGCCCGAGAGGAATCTTAATATCAGATTGTAAGAACGTGACCATAAAGGATATTGTATTATATCAGCCTGGATTTTGGTCATTACACATTCTTTATTCAAATCACGTTACAGTGGACAATATCATTATTAGCAATAATATAGAAGGCCAGGGACCCAGTACCGACGGCATTGACATAGACTCTTCGAGTAAAATATTAGTTCAAAATTGTAATATTAATTGTAACGATGACAATTTCTGTTTGAAATCCGGACGCGATGCTGACGGTTTACGTGTCAATCGTCCTTGCGAATACGTCATAATCCGAAATTGCATTGCCGGATATGGAGCCGGTCTTTTCACTTGTGGAAGCGAAACTTCGGGTGGAATTCACGATATTGTTGCTTATAACCTGAAAGGAATAGGCACCTCAACAGGCTTGCGTTTTAAATCTACGATTCAACGTGGTGGAACGATTGAAAATATATATCTGACAAATATTGAAATGATTGGGGTCAAGTATCCGCTTATTGTAGATTTGAACTGGAATCCCGCTTACAGCTCTTCCAAACTTCCCACAGGTTATAACCCTGACAGTATTCCGGAATATTGGAAGAAAATGTTACTACCAGTTGATCCTAAAATAGGTACGCCTAAATTTCGCAATGTTTACTTTAACAATGTAAAGTCTACACAAGCACTCACCTGTATAAAGGTAACAGGAATTGAAACGGAAACTATCGATAATTTTCAATTTAAGGATGCACATTTTGAGGGGAAAGAAGCCGGAAATATTAGCTGGGCCAATGACTGGGTTCTGGACAATTTCACTGTCAAAGCCGAAAATGATCAGTCACTTATTTTGGAAAATAATAAAAACGTAAAACTCAGTAAATAGATAATATAGAAACTATTTTTTAATACTAACATTATAAAAACCATGAAATTAAATAAGGTAATCTCCTGTTTTTTGATTTTTTTGAGTATTAGTTCGATACATGCTCAAAATAAAATGACTCCTGAAGAAGTAGCGCGGAAAATAGCCGACAGAATTGTTAACTCTACAACTTATTTGTTTGAAAATAAGAAAACTGGTGAAACATATAAAACAGTAAAGGATATTCCATTGTCAAAAGATATTCAGGTTAGCTCCAAGTACAATAACTGGCATTATACCAATGGGGTAACCAATATTGCCATGTTAGAACTTGCTGATAAGCTGAAAGACAAAAAATATGAAGAATATGTGTTGAAAAACATGAACTTTGTTTTTAATCAAGGAAATTACGATTATTTCAAAAAACTTTATGACCAGACTCTGGCCGAAAAAGGATGGAAAGCCGTCAGAGATGTAAATTGGTGCATGCTTTACCGGGGAAAAAGGCTTGACGACAACGGACCGATGGGTGCCAGTTTAATTGAATTGCAGGGACGCCATCCGAATGATGCCTTTTTGAAGTATATAAATCAAACGGCTGATCATTTAAATACATCGGAGCCTCGCTTATCCGACGGAACTATTGCCCGCATTTGGCCTCATGAGAATACTATCTGGGCTGACGACTCTTTTATGGCTATCTCGTTTTTATGCCGCATGGGGCAATTTACCGGCGATCAGAAGTATTTTACGGATGCAGCCAATCAGATACTGAATTACAATAAATACTTGTGGTGTCCTGAAAAGCAGCTTTATTACCATTGTTACCACACCGATAATAAAGAACATGGTGTGGCACACTGGAGCAGAGCCAACGGTTGGTTATTCATGGCTCAGGCCGATTTACTTTCAAGAATGCCTAAAAATCATCCACTCCGTGATGCTATAATTAAAAACTTTCAACAACAAGCCAGTGGAATTGCCCGTTACCAGGGAAAAAATGGGCTGTGGCACCAATTGCTGGATAAAGAAGATTCTTATGAAGAAATTACCGGAACGGCTATGTTTGTATTTGGCATTGCACGTGGAGTAAAAGAAGGATGGCTTCATCCCGATTTTATTTATGTGGCCGAACAGGGGCTAAAAGGAATGATGCAAAAAATCACTCCGGAAGGCAATGTGACGGCTATATGTGTAGGCACGGGCATCATGCCTTCTTTGCAATACTATTATAACCGACCGACACAAGAAGATGATCCGATGGGTGAAGGTCCGGTTTTGCGTGCGCTTGTAGAAATGACGGATGCTCCGAAGTACACCGAAATTAATGCGGAGCAGCAATATGATAAGATTGGTAAAAAGAAATAACTTACCGGAACTTCTGTATTAAAAGGATATAAAGGCTTGCATATCCCGAACTCAGGTTATTAGGTTAATCAGGGTAGGCGACTAACGTTAGTCGGGGTGTGCGACTAACGTTAGTAAGGGTGCACGACTAACGTTGATCGACTAGTACGACTAACGTTAGTCGGGGAGTACGGCATGGACGTGTCGGAGTGAGCGAAATGTTGACTCTATCAATCCGGACTATTACTTTTCGGAAAAAATAGACATTGTTTAGTTCCTACAACTTAGGTATCTCTATATTTTTTTAGGTGCTGTGGTATGAAACTCTTTCAGATAAAAAGGTTCGAAATAAGCCACATCTTCAAACCGTTTCTCGGCAAAAGCCACTCCGGCTAACGGAATCATGTTTTCGGCCAAAGGAACCATGTCGTCTATAAAACGGGCATTGGGATGGGTAAGCGTTGTTTTGCATTTGTCGGCTCCGTTTCCAAAAAAGTAAACAGGTTGATTGGCAAGTATTTCATGATACGAATCTGAATCAATGATGTCGGCTGAAATTTCCCGTTTCATTTCGCCTTTGGCATTGTATACGGCGGCATATACTTCCATACGCCGGGCATCAATCATGGGACAAAACAAGCTTTCTCCGGCATCTTTTACAGTTTGCAGGGCTTGTGCGGTTAGTACTTCCAGCGTACTAATAGATATCAGCGGAATGTCATATCCATAACACAAACCCTTGGCAGTGGAAACGCCAATGCGTAAACCGGTGTATGATCCCGGACCACTGCTTACGGCGACTGCATCCGGCTTCCTGTTGGTTGGTTTTAAAACTTCAAGGGCTTCGGCTATAAAAACACTCAGTAGGGCGGCATGATTCATGCCTTCAGCATTCGATTTGGAAAAAAGGCAGTTTCCGTTTTCGCTCAAAGCTACCGAGCAAACATTGGTGGAGGTTTCTATATGAAGAATGATGGAAGACATATTGTTTATTTATTGATTCTGGAATGAAGATAAGTGAATGATAATTATTATTGATGTGTTTTTTACCACAATAGTTCACACTAGTTTTGAATAGATGATATAAGACTAAGAACACATAGTATTATCCCGAGTACCGGGATAATTTCAGACTAAGTAAAAGTATCGTCAGATACTTTTATTATGTGACCTAAGTCTTTTCTCCCCCATTATTTCTATGTGTCCTATGTGATAGAAATAGTTCATTAAATATTGGAAACTACTTAGTCCGGCAACCGGATTTTTACTTTTGCAAAATTACTCAAATTTTCCCGAACCTAAAAAGAAGCAGCCTTGCTTTTGATACACCCTCAATCAGTTTCAGGTTTTGTTTATTCAATGAGTGTATCTCCGACTGATAGGAATATTTTCACAGCCAAATGAGGACGTTCTCCTCAGCATAATGAGGAGACACCTCACAGCATAATGAGGAGAGTCTCCTCAGCCTAATGAGGAAGGACTCCTCATTGCCCGGTCAATAGAGAAGTCATATATTGTTACTAAACATTGACTGCAAAATTGCAAAATTGAACGAAAAAAGGAAGAGGCTGTCCCACTTTTGGGACAGCCTCTTCAGCTATAAGAATTACCGGATGATTATTTAATAGTCACCTGTAAAGGACTTTTTGTATTCTCTGCAAATGTAGTTACAGCTTTAAACCAATCGGAATC
>JAATGT010000286.1 GCA_015654525.1 Bacteroidales bacterium | reverse complement strand
TCAACTATCAACTGTCAACTGTCAACTATCAACTATCAACTATCAACTATCAACTATCAACTGTCAACTATCAACTGTCAACTATCAACTGTCAACTGTCATTCTATCCCCAACCTCTCACTCATAATCCGAAGGAACTTCTTAGCCACCACACGGTAGTCGAAGTTAGCCACCACACGTTCATGACCGGCTTTACCCAGTTTATCACGCAAAGAAGCATCGTTCATCAGCAACTCCATGTAGTTGGCAATGTCCGGCACATCGGCACGGTAATCAACAATGCGTGGCGTATCAAACACCACTTTATGTCCCTCTTCAAATCCGGCGGCAGCACCCAGTATCACTTCGTTCACCACTATTTTCTGTGCCACTCCGGCCAGCAAAGCCGTTTCGCCATGCACCAGCGTGTCCAGCATTCCCATAGCATTTATGCTCAACACCGGCTTACCGCAAGCTCCTGCTTCCACCTGTGGCATCCCGAAACCTTCCAGTCGCGATGGAGCCGCATAAATATCGCAGGCACCCAGCAGATAAGGCATAAATGTGCGTGAAATAGTATTGACAGCATAAATAACTTTCTTTTCAATGCCCAGACTCTCGGCCAATTCCTCGTCGGATGCATCTTGAATATTGGTGCGTTGCTGTGGCCATACTTTACAGACGTATTTCCACTTCGGAACCTTGTTGTCAATAATGGCCAATGCCTTCATCACTTCCTGACCACCCTTCGAAGCGGCATCGCCACCCACGGTGAGAATCATCAGTTCATCCGGTGCTATACCCAACGCTTCACGCACAGCTATAATCTTCGGATCATCCTTGCTGTAAGGCTTAAACGTGTCGGTATCGCAACCCACAGGCAACACCTCTATCTTATCACCATTAATACCATCGCGCACATACATCTCTTTTACCCAATTCGACGTAACCAAAATGAGTGGAAGTGCATTCAACACATCCTGATAGTTGGCAATATATCCATCAGACACCAACCAGGGAACAGCCAGTGCACCAAATTTCTGTGGATTCAGCACCAAATGCGGAGTATAACCCCAGTAACCTATTCCGACCACCACATCAGGTTTAAACCAACGGTAATACCATTCTTTTTCCTGATCCGATTTGAAATGCGCTGCATGAACATCAACACCCAGTTCCATCAAGCCTTTGTATAACAAATCTCCCTGTGTTGCCAGTCCTCCCGGGGTCGGAGGATATTCATACAATACCAATACTTTCATAATATATATTTTTTGTTAGTAAAATAACGATTTACAAATTCTAAATCATTGTTGCCTGGTAAAGAACAATGAATCTTAATGAGAATATCCCTAGCTCCGTAGGAGCATCCTGTTTGTAGCAATATGCAATTCACAAGATCAAAAGCTCCGGAGGGGCGACCTGTTTATTGCACATTTCAAATCCTATAAACCCTCACTCTATTTTTATCTTCTGCTTTGCACTGTGTGCATCTTTAAACTGCCAGAATGCTTCCGACATCGGAGTCGTTTCGGCTTCCCAACTGTCCTCAGCAAAACCATAGGTTTGCGTAATCAGCTTATACTTCTTCAACCATATCTTCTCCGATAGCGATTCAAATACACTCGCATACTCTATTGCTTTCGGAAAATAAGCTTTGTTACCATCCTCATAGGCAAATGTCCATAGCTCCCCGGCTTGTATCTTCTCATTGTGCCACAACGTCACCACTGCTTTATTTACTTCCTCGTGACGCAGATGCTTGGTATATTCACCGGCCGAGTCGTGTGTCAGAATCAAATCAAAATGAGTACCCGGTAACAACCGGAGTATCTCCGCTTCCAATTCCGTTTCATCCAGCGGATGCTGGTGTGGCCCATCGTCCAGATCGCCCATAGCACCTTGTGCCTTGAGTAATACCAGCGCATTTTTAAACCGCGCCGAACGCTCTTTGTCACTTGCCCGGCACAGACACACAATAAACCAATCGTTCAACGGATTCTCTAGTATAAGTCCACCTGCCCACAAAGTCTCATCATCGGGATGAGCCACAATCACTGCAATTGATTTACGTTCTTTACTGTTCATTTTTATATTTTTCAACAGTCAGGCGTGCCATTAGGTAACTTACCGTCGACTCCGCTCCCTGATTCAGATTTACATGTGTTTCTTCCAGTCCGTCGTAACATCCACCGGTACACGGATTATAAATAATCTGGTGTAAACGGTTGTCGCCCAAAAACCAATTGAAAGCAATTTCCATCTTCTTGTGATACTCTTCATCCATAAACACATCGTAAAACTTACTCAGCGCCATAATAGTATAAGCCACATCAATAGGCTGCTCGCCAAACCGACCTGCCTCCTGCCCTTTCTGCAACCAACCTTTGTTGGATATCACTTCAATTCCATTTTCATTGAAAATAAGCGACAACAGAAAATCGAACGACACCTGTGCAGTATCTTTATAAATGCCTTTACCGGTCATCAACCAGGCATACAGCATTGCTTCGGGCAATATACTGTTGGCATAGGTCATGTAACCTTCGTACCACAACCAGTCTCTGTTCGACTCATGCTGATACAACTTCAACAACCTATCGGCAAACACTTCCGCAACGGCTACATGATTCGCAGATTTCTTTCCTTTCTGAAAGTAAAACAATCCTTTTATCGCAAAAGCCATAGCTCGTGGGGAGTCTATCGATTTCAGATTCAACATGGCATGTTCAAAAACCGCAACCGCTTCGGTAACGATGGCCTCGGGTAAAATATCCTTTAATGAAACCACATACCCCAGCGCCCACAAAGCTCTTCCGTTCGAGTCATGCAGGTTCACTTCCTGGTTTTGATCCGTGAAATGATGTTCTTTATCTACATAGTTTAAAAAATTTCCTTTGGGTCTCTGACAAAACTTCAAAAAGGCCAGGTATTTCTGAATGGCACCGATGCTTTTCTCATCACTTGTCGTTTTAAAGTACATGCAGGTGGCTACCAACGCCCGCGCATTATCGTCCACCGTATAACCGGACTTTATATCGGGGTCATTTATTTTCGAAAACTGTATCATGCCAAACTCCGTGGTCATGGCTTTTAAATGATTCAGATTAATCTCCGGCAAATTATATTGGAACTTTACTTTATTGCCCGACACCTGCTCAAACAAAATAGCATAGGCCACAGCAGAGTTTTCCCATACTGTCGACACAATCTTTTGCAGCGTATTGGATATAATATTCTTACGCAACGGATAATTGTTGAGTAGTAGATTTACAGCATCAGCTAATTGTGTTGAATTTTTAAAATCAAAAATGATCCCCGTATCCTTGGTCAATACTTCCTTAGCATGAGGTATGGGCGTAGAAATAATCGGACAACCGCAACTCATTGCATAGACGAATGTGCCACTCACTGCCTGATTCGGATCATTCGTAGTAAACAGATAAATGTCTGTGAGCTGTAAATACTCTAGCAACACCGGCAATGGCAGGTATTTATTGATAAACTTCACATGTTTCTCTATGCCCAGTTCTTTTACCTTTGCCACCAGGCTTGCACGATACACTTCGCCTTCGTATTTCACCACTTCGGGATGTGTTTTTCCTATAACCAGAAATATAACCTCAGGACATTCCTTTATAATAGCCGGCAAAGCATTCAGCGTAGTTTCCACACTCTTTCCCGAACTAAGCAGCCCGAAAGTGGTCAACACTTTTCTACCTGTCAGCCCGTATTTTTCTTTCAGAAACTTCTCACTCAAATGCGGAACTAAGTGGGTGCCGTGCGCTATTACACTTATCTTTTGCCGCGCAATGCCATAATCATTCACCAGTATTTCTTCCGAAGTATTGGTCATTACCACAGTGGACTGACTGGCTGCAACTATATTGGTGACTTCCTGTTTCAAGTGCTCATTGGGCTTAGGTAGCACGGTATGAAAAACCACCACTACCGGCTTCACCACTTCATACAACAATTGCAAGAATGCCTGTTCCTGATTTTTATAAAAGCCAAACTCATGCTGAATCAGCACAAATTGAATATGATCATCGTTATTAATCTTTTCCACCAAATCCAGATACGACCTTACCTGCGAAGTATCCAGTGTGTATTTCACCTCTTCGGGATAATCGTAAGTTTCTTTGCCGTTTTCCAACGCACATATATGAATGGACAGTGAATTGCTGAACTTCTCATTCAGCGCCGTAATCAAATCCTGCGAGTAAGTGGCAATGCCACATTCCCTCGGTGGATAAGAAGTTATAACCAACAGCCCGGCTTTATCCTGTGTTCGGTTCAGATGGGCATGATGCCGCCCCTTTCGGATGGTATTCGGTAAAAGCGTTGTACTGTCATAGCTGAATACAGCTTCCCGGCTAATAAAACGGTCTATCTTTTCGGGTATGTTTTCATTTTTCATTTTTTGGTTTTTTAGTTGGTTTATGTGATTTATGCACAACCGGCGGTTCTGTAGCCTCTGTTAGCTTTGTTGTTTCAATCGTCTTACTTTCAACAGTCAGATTATCTAACAATGCATTTACCAGATCAGTCAACTTCAACGATGCCGTGGCAATATACGAATCGGCAGCCCCGTAATAGATAAATAAAGTATCGCCAAACAAGGCTGTTCCCGTTGGGAAACAAACATTATTTACTTCACCGAGCAACTCCCATTCTTCTTCAGGTCTGAACAGGGCTTCCGGCAATCGTGCCAGTTCTTTTGATGGATCATTCAAATCCAGCAAAGCTGCACAAGCCGAATAGACAAGTCCGTCTTCGGTTTCTTCTACACCATGATAGATCAATACCCACCCATGTTCGGTTTCAATAGGCGGACAACCGCCACCTATATAGCTTGATTCATGCTGATGGACAGGATCCATCACAATATGATCCTGAAAGTTGAGAAAATAATCATTCCAGAATTCCAGAGTCAGATCGGCAATTTCTTTTACCGATACTAATTGAATACCGGGTCTGATGCGATGCAGGAATACGAGGTTCCCATTAATCCGTCGTGGAAAGAAAACTACATTTTTATCCCACAACAAGATTTTTTCCTCCGGATCGGATTCCTGATAGTAAAACTTATGGTTGTGGTAGTAATTTTCATTTACCTTGCCGGCCGATTCTACCAGAAACACAAAATGAGCATACGAAATAGGTGGAACCACAAGTCCCTGCTTGGTAAAAGTCACCAGGTCCTTCGAGGTAGCCAATGCACCGCGTGCATTAATTCCATCGTATCCGGTATAAGACATATAATATGTGTCGTCAATCTTTGTTATACGAGGATCTTCAACACCCTGCGATTCATAATCAAACTCGGGAACAATAACCGGCTTTTCGCATCTTTCAGCTATATTCAGTGGTCCGTCCAACCTACAATAACCAATCGTAGATTGATTCCATAGTTGAACAGCACGGTAAAAAATATGAACACTATCACCCTCACGAATTACTGCCGGATTTAATAGACCTTCATTCTCAAATTCCAGTTCGGACTTTGTCAATAATATTCCTTCTTTTTTTACTTCTATCATGATTATATGTATTAAGTTACAAGAGTTTTAGTTACGAGTTACGAGAGATTAGCAATAAAACAGGTTGACTGTAGGTTATTACACTCGCGTCTGGAATCAGAAAGGAATATCATGTTTGTCCGTTTGCTTATACAGCGGTCAAAAAACAACAAACACTTATGTCAGGACAACCCACTACGGAGTTGTTTATTGGAGGCATTCAATACAGCTGCATCGCAGCTGATATAATAGGAAAACAATAAGTTCCTTCAAAACCCTATTGTTTGAAAAAAAAACAATTAATCATTAATCACTTACCGATCCACTTACCGCTTACTGCTTGCCGCTTGCTTTTTTAAGCGTCGGCATCGTATCTCCCAGTAAATATCCCCAGGGCTTGGTCGATTAGATA
>JAATGT010000009.1 GCA_015654525.1 Bacteroidales bacterium | reverse complement strand
TTCACCAGAGTTTTTAATTAAGCCCATAGCAATACCGGAAACAGGACGTGTCATCTTAACACCTGCATCCATCAACGCCAATGTTCCTGCGCAAACGCTTGCCATAGATGAAGAACCGTTTGACTCAAGAATATCAGACACAACACGGATAGTATAAGGATAACCTTGGGGAATCATGCCCTTTAATGCACGACAAGCCAAATTTCCATGTCCAATTTCACGGCGACCGACTCCACGCTGTGCTTTAGCCTCACCTGTACAAAATGGTGGAAAATTATAATGAAGTAAAAAACGTTCATGACCTTGATTTAAAACATCATCGATCATCTTCTCATCCAATTTTGAGCCAAGCGTTACAGATGTAAGAGATTGTGTCTCTCCACGTGTAAAAATAGCTGATCCATGAGGGCCAGGTAAAGGACTAACTTCGCACCATATTGGACGAATTTCATTAGTTTTACGACCATCCATACGTCTACCTTCATCTAAGATACAACGACGCATAGCTTCTTTTTCAACCGCAGCGTAATAACGATTAATCATTTCTGCTTTTTCATCAGTTGAATCTTCCTCTGAAAGTTGAGCTTTAAAATCGTCTTTGATTGCTTGAAATTTTTCTTCACGTTCATGTTTACTAGTTAAGCCTGCAGCAGCAATATCGTATGCACGTTGGTAGCAAAACTCATGAACCTTTTTACGCAAATCTTCATCATTTACCTCATGACAATACTCGCGTTTGACAGTTTGACCAACAGCTTCAGCAAGTTCTTTTTGAACTTTACAATGAACTTTAATAGCCTCATGAGCCACTTTCATTGCTTCAATCAAGTCTGTTTCTGAGACTTCATCCATCTCACCTTCAACCATCATTATATTCTCGTACGTTGCAGCTACAGTTATATCCATATCTGCATTCTTCAACTGATCAAAAGTTGGATCAACCACATATTGATTATCAATACGAGCAACACGCACTTCCGAAATAGGACCATTCCATGGGATATCAGAAACCGAAAGAGCAGCCGATGCAGCTAAACCTGCCAAAGCATCAGGCATATCAACGCCATCTGCTGAAAACAAGATAATATTTACATAAACTTCTGCATGGAAATTATCCGGGAAAAGCGGACGAAGAGCACGGTCAACCAATCGACATGTTAGAATTTCATTATCTGAAGCACGTCCCTCTCTTTTTGTAAAACCTCCGGGGAAACGGCCTGCTGCGGCGTATTTCTCTTTATACTCAACCTGTAACGGCATGAAATCTGTTCCGGGAACTGCATCTTTAGCGGCACAAACAGTAGCTAGTAACATCGTGTTACCCATGCGGACCATCACTGACCCGTCTGCCTGTTTTGCCAATTTTCCCGTCTCGAGTGTGATGGTTCTTCCATCAGGAAGCTCGATCGTCTTAACAATTGGGTTAATCATAAAATTATTGTTTTCTATATAATCTATTTCAAAAATATTCGCGCAAATATAGCGATTCTTTTTCTTAACTATGTCTATTTACAGAAAAAGTTACATAGTTTGGTATTGTTTTTTTGATAATGCAATTTAAGAATGTATATTTGCAAATAAAATTTAAAGAAACAATTATCATATGAAAAAGGTAGGATTTTTCCTGACAGTAATACTCATCGTACTGTCAGCTTGCAACAATAAAGAGAAATTTCATGTACAAGGCACTGTCACCAATGCCGATGACAAAGTGTTATATTTTGAAGCAGAAGGACTTGATAGTGTATCAATCCTTGATTCAGTAAAGCTGGATAATAAAGGTAATTTTTCGTTCAAAGGGAATCGTCCTGAATGCCCTGAATTTTATAGGTTACGATTGGGGAACAACGTTATTCATTTTTCCGTAGACAGCACAGAAACAATCGACATTGCAGCCAATGCAACCAATTTCACGGCAGGATACTCAATTAAAGGTTCCGAAAGTTGCCAAAAGATAAAAGAGCTGACATTAAAACAGATACAACTTCAAGAGACAGTCAATAAATTGCAGAGCAAAGTAAAGAGCGGTTCATTTGATGGAGCACTCGCAAATGATAGTGTAAATCACATGATCGATAAATACAAAAAAGATGTAATGATTAATTACATCTTTAAAGGTCCGAATAAACCATATGCCTATTTTGCACTTTTCCAAAACATTAACGGGTACTTACTTTTTGATTCAAACAATAAAAAAGATATTAAATGTTTCCAAGCTGTAGCAACAAGTTTAAATACATTTTATCCCAAATCATTAAGAAGCAGAAACCTATATAATGTGACTATCAAAGGGCTACAGACAACGTATAGCGGGCCACGAAAAATGATTAATATTCCTCAAAACAAAGTATCAAGTGCGGGATTGATTAATATTAGTTTACCGGATATGGACGGCAATGTACATAAGCTAACCGACCTAAAAGGAAAAGTCGTAATACTAGACTACGTTATGTTATCTGCAAAAGGTGCAGCCCAGCACAACTTTAAGTTACGCGGGATATACAATAAATACAAAAAATCAGGATTAGAAATATATCAAATAGCATTAGATGCTGATGAGCATTATTGGAAAACAGCTGCAGACAATTTGCCTTGGATATGCGTAAGAGACGAAAATGGTGAACAATCAACAAACGTTACTCTGTATAACGTAACATCTTTACCCACTATGTTTATCATTAATAGATCTAATGAAGTAAAGGAACGTATAACTGATGCGAACAAATTGGATACAGCCATAAAAGCCGTTCTATGAAATAATTATGTTAAATAGCATGACTTTTTATTTGATAAATGCTTTTTAATTTTGTATCTTTGCAATCAATAAATAATATAGAAGGGTTCCGGCATTTATTTGTCGGAATTCTTTTTTTGTAAATTAAAATTAAGGAGGATCATAACATGGCTTACATGTCAGAAGTCGGCTACAAGAAATTGGTAGCAGAGCTGAGGGAGTTGGAATCTGTGCAACGTCCTGATATTTCTCGTCAAATAGCTGAAGCGAGAGATAAAGGTGATTTGTCAGAAAATGCGGAATACGATGCAGCCAAAGAAGCTCAATCTTTTCTTGAATCAAAAATCAATAAGTTGAAACTACTGATTGGAGAAGCAAAAATCATTGATGAAAAGAAATTATCAACTGACGCTGTACAAATACTATCTAAAGTTACATTGAGAAATGTAAAAAACAATTTGAAGATGGTATACTCTATTGTACCTGAAAGCGAAGCAAATTTGAAAGAAGGTAAAATCTCAGTTAATACTCCTATTGCCAAAGGATTACTTGGTAAAAAAGTTGGTGATGTTGCTGAAATTAAAGTTCCACAAGGAACTATTCAATTGGAAATTATCAATATCTCAATTGCATAAACATATGGATTCAATATTTACAAAAATT
>JAATGT010000072.1 GCA_015654525.1 Bacteroidales bacterium | reverse complement strand
GACAAACGTAAACGATGCCATAACCTTATTCCAAAATCCGCCTACGTTTGTGCAAGTCTCGCCGAGTACTGTCACTGACTTTTGGAAATTACTCGTTTTCAATTTAAAGAAAAGAGACGATGAAAGGGAAAAATACGAGAGAGCAGAAGAAAATATAAATAAGACAAAACTGCAATTAATAAAGGAATTTGATAAGATAAGCCCTAAAATTCTTAATAACCTTGCGGGGATTTGGAGTCTTATTCTAAATAAATCCGGACTCGAATTCGATGTTGAAGGGGCAAATAATCCGATTCAGCTTACCGATAATCTTAAGGCATATGTTCGTCTTAAATCATCAAAAAAGACAGTTCCCTATAGAAATCTGAGCACAGGTATACGCAACTTTATTTTTAGGGTTGGCCATATTTATTCACTGTATTTTAATCGCCAAATTGATAAGGGCTTTTTATTAGTAGATGAACCTGAAAATGGTTTATTTCCAGATTTTCTTTTTGAACTAATGGAAACTTATGAAAAGATAGTGATTGACAAAAACGGCATAAGCAACACTCAAATATTCTTTGCCACTCATAACCCGATCATTGCTGCACAATTTAAGCCTTTCGAAAGAATAATTTTGGACTGGACTGATGAGGGGTATGTAAAAGTCCATAAAGGAATTTCCCCAGAAGGCGATGACCCCAACGATATACTTAAAACCGATTTTAGTTTACGTGAGTTAATGGGACCTGTTGGAATTGAAAACTGGTCACACTACCTTGACTTAAAAAACCAACTTAAGAAAGCGCAATCAATTGAGGACAAAATGGTTCTAGCTTCGGAAATAAACAAATTAGGCCGTCTGTATAACTTTCCTTCACAATGAAGTTTTTAACGAAAAATACGGCTTCTGAAATACTTTTAGAAAATCTCAAGTATTTAAGTGGTGCAGACAACTCTATGCTAAGATTAAGACTCCTTAATGAGCAAAAAAATTTCTGTGCGTACACAGAGAAGTACATATCTGGAATAGACTCTACGGAAGTTGAACATTTTGATCCACCCAAAAAGGATAATGACGATTATTACAACTACTACACTACATTAAGATATGCTAACGAAAGAAAAATAGCAAAGTATAACGAGTATAGTCATTCAGATTTTTTCAAAACCTTATTTTTCCAAAAAGAAGCTGTATTTAATGCTCGAGTTAGATACAATGATTATATATATGAAGCAACAAATGAAGATGATGAGGATGCAAAAAATCTCATTGATTACCTTGGTTTTAATGATGACTATTTATTTGACATAAGAATCAAACATATACAAAGATTACAAGCAACGATTGGTAGTTTTAGCACAGAAGAGAAGCTTGAATATTTTAGAAAATATAAAGCGGATTTAAATTTTATAACAGCCATAGAAAAAGAATTAGATATTGATTTGTCAGAAATAATAAACGTATAAATATAATGAGCTTAGGATATTTCAATTACCCCGCGCCAATCAACGAACCGGTGCTGAATTATGGCCCGGGCAGCAACGAAAAAGCAACCCTGAAAGCCACACTAAAGGAATTAAAAAGCATCGAACACGACATCCCCATGTATATCGGGGATAAAGAGGTCCGCACCGGCAAAAAAATCGCCCTCCGCCCTCCGCACGAGATAGCCCATACCATCGGTTACTTCCACGAAGGCGACGAAACCCATGTACAACAAGCCATCGATGCCGCGCTAAAAGCAAAATCGAACTGGGCCTCCCTTAGCTGGGAAAACCGCGCAGCGATCTTCCTGAAAGCCGCCGACCTCATCGCGACAAAATACCGCTCGTATATGAACGGCACCACGATGCTGGGCCAAAGCAAGAATGCTTACCAGGCCGAGATCGACAGCGCCTGCGAGATCATCGACTTTCTTCGCTGGAACGTCCACTTCCTCAGCGAGATCTACCGTCAGCAGCCCGTCAGCGGTCCCGGAGTACACAACCGCCTCGAGTTCCGTCCGCTGGAAGGTTTTGTCCTGGCCATCACGCCGTTCAACTTCACCGCGATCGGTGGCAACCTGCCTGCTTCTGCAGCTCTTTGCGGCAACACCGTCATCTGGAAGCCGGCCTATACCCAGGTCTTCTCCGCACAGATGTTCATGCGCATCCTGAAAGAAGCCGGACTGCCGGATGGGGTCATCAATCTCATCTATGTCGACGGCCCCGTGCTCGGAAAAATTTGTTTCAGCCACCGCGACTTTGCCGGTTTACATTTCACAGGAAGCACCGCCGCCTTTAATCACATCTACAAGACCATTGGCGAGAATATCAGCCATTACCGCACCTATCCCCGCATCGT
>JAATGT010000065.1 GCA_015654525.1 Bacteroidales bacterium | reverse complement strand
CCAGACTTTATGAAACAACAATTCAATATGGAAGGTCATGCTATTATGATTCCATTGTTTGTAGTATATGGAGTAGCTATTGTTGGTAGTGTGTCAGGTGGTGGTTTTCCAATGTTTTTTATGAACAAAGGTATGGAGGCTTATAAAGCTCGTATGACTGCTATGTTAATCATCGCCGTTTTACCTGTATTACTAATACTTACACCTTATTTAGGAAATGTTCAACACTTTGGCGAAAATGCCTATATATTTGCTTTAATAGTAGTTTGTATTGGAGCAGCTGCACATCAGGCATGGTCTGCTAACCTTTTTACAACTGTATCGGATATGTTTCCTAAGAAATCTGTTGGTTCAGTAACCGGAATCGGCGGATTAGCAGGCGGTATTGGTGGTGTGCTTGTTCAACAATTTGCGGGTCGTTTAACTGATCATTTTAAGGGAATTGGTGAAGCTGCTGCCGCTGCTCAAAACCTGGTTGGAGATGCTGCTCAAGCAGTTGTTCAGGGTCAGGTTCAAACAGCTTATGCTATTATGTTTGCCCTTTGCGGATTTGCTTATTTAATTGCGTGGGTTTTAATGAAAATATTAGTTCCTAAATTTAAATTGATAACCGATTTATAATAGTTTGATAGTCTACCGATAAATCGAAAAAGAGCCTCTTTCTTTAAATAAGAAGAGGCTCTTTCCTTATATTTATTTAGATCAAATTCTTTCGGAAAGAAACGGATAGCTAGCCAGAATTTCTTTTTTCCTTTTTCCTATATTTTCCTGAAATTTTCTAAATTCGACTGAATCAGGATGAATAGGGCGATGAGCTAAATCGGCTACAAGTTGCTCTAATTGTTTTTTTATATCCATGGTTTGATTGGAAAAATAGGTTTCTGAAAAGCGTTGCCAGATATAATCTACAGCCACATCAGATGGGTGTAACATGTCCGGAGCATAAAAGCGATAATCGCGTAATTCATCCAGTTGTATTTCGTAAGCGGGGAAATAATGAACTTGTTTAAATTGCTCCTGTAATGCGTCTACAGCTAGTAATAAAGTGCTTTTACTTACATTATTCCCATGTGCGCCATCTTTCCAATGGCGAATGGGGCTCACACTGAAAATAAGTTGGACATGCGGAAATAGTTCATTGAGCTTAGTTATAAGTCTGGAATAGTCAGCTATAATTTCTTCTACAGTTAATCTTCGGCGAATAAACTGACTGGCCGGAAGTTTATGACAATTTGATACCACACTCCCACTCTGCTGTTCCTCAAATACCCAGGCTGTTCCGAAAGTGATAAGTAGGTAATCTGCTTTTTGCAAAAAATTGCAAGCTTTGCTAAACCGATCGTTTATTTTATTCAGACATTGGCGAGCTGTGACATCCGAAAATAAACTACTATGTGAGAAACTTTGCCAGAGCCCTCTATTTTCAAATAAACTGGTTTCAGAAAATGGTTTAGCGTCTATGAGCTTGTGGATACTATTGCAGATTGAAACCGGATTATATAAAACTCCAAATGGATTTATATCCACCTCAAAATATACTTCCTGCATTTTTTTACCTATATTCTCGGCAAAGCATGAGCCGAGAGTCATGATGGAGTCTTTGTAAGTTATATTCAGACTGGTTGGTGGTATTTCAATTTTAGTTTGAAACATAAGGCAGTAAGTATCTTTTTTATAAAAACAAAGATAGGCCAAAAAAATGGGAACAAAAAAAGTTCCGATCAAAAGAAGATCGGAACTTTTATCATCAGAATTTAAAAATTATTTTTTTTCTGTTGCAGCCTTTTTGTCTTTACAACATTTGGCATCACCTTTTTTGTCAGCTTTAGCACATTTAGCATCGGCTTTTTTGTCTTTGCAACATGCTTTTGTTTCTGTTTTAGCCTTTGCTGTTTTTGCAGCAGGAGCAGTTTGAGCTGACATCGAAGTTGCTGCAGCAAAAATTGCGATAATTGATAAGATAGCAATGTTCTTTTTCATTTTACACTTAGTTTAATTTGTTATTAGTACTCAAAATAATTTGTTTGTAAATTGTATTTATTTTACAAAGATAGAAAGCTTGCCTGAATTTTCAAAAAACATGAACTTAATTCATTTTTTTTAATTATTCATTAGGTTCATTCAGTAAAAAAACATCTGAATTAGTTTCGGGGAGCAAACATGATAATAGCCATACCTAGCAAAGCAATGAGTCCGCCAATTATGTCATACCTATCAGGAATAATTCCATCCACTTTCCATCCCCAGAGGATAGCCAATGCAATAAAGATTCCCCCGTAAGCTGCATAAACCCTGCCAAAGTTTTCGGTCTGTAAAGTAGCAACAATACCATAGGTTATAAGGATAATGGCACCGAGCAAACCAACCCACCATGATTTATTTTCACGAAGCCAAAGCCAGACGAGATAACCACCTCCTATTTCGCAAAGTCCGGCCAAAAGAAACAAACTGATGGAAAGTAATATTTTCATTATTTTACTGCTGTATAATTAGTTACATGTAAATAGAACTGAATCGTTAGAAAGTGTATCTGTATTTTTGTTCTCCGAAAAACAAATATTTGCTCAACAAGCTACATTGCTTATTTGGCTATATCAACAACTTGTTTCATCGGCATTCTCCTTTGCTAAAAGCCCGTTGTATAAAGTTTTGAAAACAACTTTGGCGGCATTTATGTTGAAGTGTTCATGTAAATTAATACCGACGTGTCTATTTTCGGGAACACCTTTATCAACTTAAATCATCTGGTATCCAGTCATGAATTTTCCATTTTCGAGCTTGTTTTTATTGAATGCAAAGATATAATCTTTATCTTCAAAACTAACTGTAAGTAGTTACAAGTAAATAGTTACGAGTTACAAGATGTTGATGCCTGAATAACGTTGAACGTTTCTTATTTCTTTTAAAATTAAAAAAATAAGATAATGATGATGCGCGATTTATTTTATCAGTACAAAGATATTCTTTTTTGTAAAATACAACATTATATCCCATTCTTCAAAATAAAAAAACAGACTACGAAGAAATAAACGGTAATCTGTTAGAAACTCAGCTTTCATATCAGGTTGTAATGATCGACTGTTTTGAAAGCACTACGAAAACTTTTTGTCATTTTTTTGATGTAATCTGTTTTTATATTGTAAATTTGTTGCGTAAATTAATTAATGTGTTTGATTATGAAAAAACAATCTATTTTGCTATTGCTTAGCTTTTTAATTACACCAATATTTTTTTCGTGTATACAACAAAAAGTGAAAACGGAGGAAAAAGACTTAGTGAAAAAATATTATCTATCTAAGGATACTACCAAAGGAGCATTAAGTGTGGATATTGAAGTGGAAATTCCGATTGCTTTTACCAATAAGGATGTCTTGAAAGCCATCCGTTCCACTGTTATTTCAAATTTATTTGGTGACGATTATATCAAGCATGCCAATGATTCAATTGTTCAGTTATTTACTTCCGAACTTGTCGGCGAGTATAAGGAAAATAACGAACCATTGTTAAGTACACTGGATAAAACGAATAGATATTCTTTTGATAACGAGCACACATTATCAGGATTCAGTTTATTAAGTGACAAGAAAATATATGTATACGGAGTTGAGAGATATGTAAATATGGGAGGAGCTCATGGACTTGAAACTCGTAATTATTTCAATTTCGATTTAAAAACAGGTGATTTGATAAAAGAAAAGGATTTATTTAAAGCCAATTATCAATTTGAACTTACTGAATTGATCAAAAAAAGAATTGTTGAAGAAAGTAAAGAATATAAGGATCAAAAAAATTCCGAACCTATTATTGATTTGGAAGATACTGACTATTGGACTGATTCAATAAAGGCCAACGGTAATTTTTATATCACCGATGAAGGCATAAATTATGTTTTTAATCCTTATGAAATAGCTCCTTACTACATAGGGCAAACTGAAGTTAGTTTACCATTTAATAGGTTGAAAAATTTATTAAAACCTAATAGCATTATTGCGTACCTTGTAGAGAAAAATGCTAAACAATAATATCCATTAATAAAACAATAATCTTATAATGAATTCTTTTTTTGAGCTTTTAAAAACCCGACGCAGCATACGCAAATATTTACCAAAAGCTGTTGAACAAGACAAAATTGACCTAATTACAAAAGCTGCTTTGATGTCTCCGGCCTCTAAACGAAGTAATTCCTGGGAATTTATTGTTGTGCAGGATAAAACGACACTTCAAAAATTAGCCGAAATACCCAAATAGTTCACAGTTTTTGGCCGAATCTCCATTGGGAATAGTTGTTATTGCCGACACAACCAAAAGCGATGTTTGGATTGAAGATGTATCCATTGCATCAATTATCATGCAATTACAGGTACAGAATTTGGGACTGGGAAGTTGCTGGATACAGGTCTACAATCGGCAGAAGGATGATCAAACAACAACTGAGTCGTACATTCGGAATTTATTAAATATACCCGAACATTTTGCCGTATTAAACATTATCTCCATTGGCTACCCGAATGAAGAAAGAAAACCATACGATGAAAATAAGTTAGCCATTGAAAAGATCCATTCCGAAAAGTTTTTATAATTTATAAATCTCCTTCTATGTCAGCAAAGAAAGATAATCGTTTAGCCTGGGGAGTGACCCTGCTCATTTTTGGATGCTTATTTTTATTGAAGCAAATTCATATTCTACCTGCTGAATTTGAACCTTATATATTTGATTTTAAAAATTACCCACTTATTATGGGAGTAATTTTTCTACTTTGCCATAGTAATAAAAATATAGGAATTGTTCTGATAGTCGTCGGATTACTTTTCCGTTTATCGGATATTATTCAACTAACAAGACATATTTCTGATTTTATCTGGCCTGTTTTGCTGATTTTAGCCGGAGCAATTTTGGTCTTTGGAAAAAAGAAATAATAGTTTTATTCTAATCCTCATTAACTAATTTGTTGAATCAACAATTAATCGGGAAATCTCATGGAAATTGTATTAATAGGTTCGGGAAGTGTTGCTACTCATTTAGGATTGGCATTCAAATCCAAAGGGGTCATTATTAAACAGGTATTTAGTAGGAATCCTGCCAATGCCGAAAATCTGGCCAGAAAATTAGGAACTACTTTCATAGATGATATTTCAGATTTGTATATGGATGCAGACATCTATATTTATGCTTTGAAAGACTCAGCGCTCAAAACTATTCTGAGAAAGATGAATACTGTACCCCGGGGAATTCATGTTCACACTGCAGGGAGCGTTCCTATGAGTGACTTCGAAGGGTTTACTGCTCAATTTGGAGTGTTTTATCCGCTTCAGACTTTTTCTATTAAAAAAGAAATCGATTTTAGCAATGTTCCGGTTTGTCTTGAAGCCAGTAACGCCGAGACACAAATAGCTTTAGTAAATCTGGCTAAATTATTGACTGATAAGATATATATCATAAATTCAGAACAAAGAAAACAACTGCACTTAGCTGCTGTATTTGCTTGCAATTTTACAAATTATATGTACGATATTGCTGCTCAAATTTTAGAAGATTCTGATATCAAATTTGAAATAATAGAACCGCTTATTGCTGAAACAGCCGATAAAATAAAAACACTGAACCCATACGATGCGCAAACGGGACCGGCTGTGAGATTTGATGAAACAACCATTGACAGGCATCTTCATATGTTGAAGGGGAATTCGAATTTCAAAAAAGTATACGATTTACTGTCAAAATCTATTTATCTCCGACACAAAAAGCAATAAGTATTTAATAATGCTCATCACCCAATTATGATAAACTATTTCAAACTTATTCGAATTCAAAATCTGCTATTCATTGCATTAGTTCAATATCTGATGCGGCAGGTTGTATTGGTACCTATTCTGCAGATTTATGGTTTCGATGCATCGATGGAAATGGGCATGTTGAGCTTATTGATAATTGCTACCGTTTTAATTGCTGCAGGAGGCTACGTTTTAAACGATTATTTTGATGTGAAAATTGATGCTATAAACAAGTCGAACCGCCAGATAGTAGGTAATAAAGTATCAAGGCAAAAAGCAATGTTTTTACATCAAGTATTAACAGGTATCGGAATTTTATGCGGATTGCTGCTATCCTTTTTTGCCCGTAG
The DNA here is from genome assembly GCA_015654525.1 of Bacteroidales bacterium. GTDB lineage: Bacteria > Bacteroidota > Bacteroidia > Bacteroidales > Paludibacteraceae > Paludibacter. Next base: position 6,974 of record JAATGT010000065.1, on the reverse strand, counting down.
CTTTACTCTTGCATTTATCTTCATTGTTATTCCAGGCTTACTCTGGTTTTATTCGGCCAGTTATAAGCGTCAATTTATTATTGGAAATTTAGTCGTGGCGTTTATTGCTGCCATTACTGTACTGATAGTAGGCATAACTCAACTTGCATTTCTTCAAAAAGAATTTGGAACATTAATATTCGAAACACCTATTCCTAAACAATTTTATGCATGGATTGGTGGATTTTCAGTTTTTTCTTTTCTGTGTACCTGGATTCGGGAAATAATCAAGGACATTGAAGATGAAAAAGGAGATCGGGAAATGGAGTGCCGGACAATGCCTGTAAAATGGGGAATTGAAAATACGAAGCTATTTATTTACGGACTAATAGTAATTACTGTTTTATGTCTTTTGGTGACAAATTACGTTTTTATTCCATTTGCAGGGACGTTTACAATACGATATATTATTTTCGGATTAGTTTTACCATTTGCAGCTTTGGTTTATTTAATCTATATGGCTAAAACGCCAACTGAATTTCATCAGGCTTCTACTTTGTCCAAGTTTATCATGTTGTCGGGAGTGCTATATAGTTTTGCTTTTTATTATTTACAGGCAAAAGCACATGGTATCAGTTTGTTTAATTTATTTATTGTTCAATAAAATCAATTATTAAATAAACAGTTTTGATTGAAAACTGTTTATTTAATAATTGATTACTTACTTTTTTATCTATGCAAATGCTTTCCCATCTAAATTGCTACAATATAATTCTAGGATCCCAGTCACCTCGTCGTGAAGGGCTTCTACGTGGATTAAATATACCTTTCGAGATAAAGGTCATTGATGTTGAAGAGACCTATCCATCGCAGCTTGTTGGAGTTGACATCCCAATGTATCTGGCTGAGAAAAAAGCAAATGCATACCTGGAATTGATGGACGATAACACACTATTAATTACTGCTGATACAATAGTGTGGCACGAAGGAAAAGTTTTTGGGAAACCGAAAGATAAAGCTGATGCCACAAGAATGCTTAAATCGTTATCTGGTAAAACTCATCAGGTTATTACGGGCGTTTGTATAAGCTCTTTGAGCCGAAGAAAAACTTTTCATGTAATTTCTGAAGTTCGTTTTGCCAGACTGTTGCCGGTTGAAATTGAATATTATTTAAACAATTTCGAACCTTACGACAAAGCCGGAGCTTATGGTGTTCAGGAATGGATAGGATATATAGGCGTAGAACACATTGAAGGATCGTATTTTAATGTCATGGGATTGCCAATTCAACGACTTTACTCTGAATTAAAACGCTGGAAAAATAACTAACAACAACCAGGTTCTTTTTCTTCCAGGATTGGGAAGTAAGCAGTTACAAGTAAATAATTACGAGTTACAAGACTATTTATCTGAATTTTACTTTCAGAAAACAGATCATTAAATATTATTACTTACTTATATTAATTCTACTGATCCGATTATTGGTAATATTAAAACGAGTGAAATAACAATTTATCAAATCCGATTATAGAGAATTATTTATCACGGAATGTTCAATAATTTATGAAGCTGAAGTGATAATCGCCATCTAGGATTCTCACTCACAAACTTTATGGCATACTCAATGTTTTCTTCTACTCGCTGAAATCTGGTTTTCTCTTCACCCAAAAATACCGGACTCACCAGATAATATTCGGCTTCGGGCAATTCTGAAATATCCGGCAGCTTATTGCCAGCACTTATCGGATACCGAAACTCATTTACACGCGTAAAGTTCTTTCGTAATACCTCAGGCCCGACTTTAGGACTGCATGATATATATTGAATGCGGGATGGAACAGGGTTGGTTCCATTTGTTTCTATACAGTTGTAGTAATCGGAGAAATGTTCTAATATTTCATCCGTAAGCTGCAGAGTTGGTTCACCACCAGTCCAGATAAGCAAATTGTTCGGATAGTCTTTCGGCTTCGAGCGCTTTCTGACCTCATCACGTATTTGAGAAACGCTCATCGTTTCAGCCTTGTTCCAATAGGTATCACAGTACCAGCAATCCATATTACAATTGGATAAGCGAACAAAAACAGCCGATCGACCAACATTGGCACCTTCGCCCTGAATGGAGTGGAATATCTCAACTACATTAAGCATTATATCCGAAGCATTATTCTTCATAGCGGCAAAGAGTTTTGGGTGTTTCGCTCATTTCTACGGCATATAACAGAGGAAATTGTGGTTTAAAATAATCGTAAATATATTTACTCATATTTTCTACCGAAGTCTGAAAATCGAAGATATCATTTAGATGTTTATGATCAAGTGTATTGTCAATCCATTCTGAAATTGGCTTTAGATCATTATAATCCTGAACAAAACCATTTTTATCCAAGTCACCTCGTAAGAATATTCTTACCATATAATTATGTCCATGCAATCGTCCGCAAGGGTGTCCGGCTTTCAGGCCATTTAGTTGATGACTGGCCGAAAAATGAAATTCTTTACTTATAGTGTGCATATATTTTATCTTTAAAAGTAGTTACAAGCAAATAGTTACGAGTTACAAGATTGTTTCTCTGAATTTTACTTTCAGAGAAGATTGCTAAATATCATTATGATTTAAATTTAGCTCGTTAGAACAGACTTACAAACAAAGCTATGTTCAAAACCGTAACAATAACTCCCAGCAGATAAAGAGTAACCTTAGAAAACAGTGTGTTTTTATATTTACCCATCACTTTTTCTGAAGAAGTAAGATATACTTGTAGGAAAATAGTAAATGGAAGTTGAATACTTAATATCATTTGAGAGATTATCAGTCCCTGAAATGGATTTGTGATCAGAAGAATAATACCAAAAGCAATTACTAACGAAATAGCTACCCCAACCCTGGAGTGATTATCTTTAATATCATAAGGCTCTTTGTACATTCCGGCAAAAATAGTTCCGGCAGCCATCCCTGACGTTATAGTTGAAGCAATTCCGGAGAAAAGAAGTGCCACTGCAAAAACAACAGACGAATTAGCACCCAGCAATGGAGCCAGCAAATGATTAGCCTGTTCAAGTTCTCCTACCGGTGTTTTTGTTCGGAAAAATGTGGCTGCAGCCAATAAAATCATAGCACTGTTTATAGCCCAGCCAATAAGCATTGAAACCAATGTATCCAGAAACTCATAACGCAACTGCTTTTTTATTATTTTTTCGTCCTGCAGGTTCCATTGCCGGCTTTGGATAATTTCGGAATGTAGAAACAAATTATGAGGCATAACCACTGCTCCCAGCACACTCATGATTATAAGCATAGACCCTTGAGGAAATGACGGAGTAACCCAACCTGTCATAGCGCCGTTCCAATCAATGTTTACTAACGAAAGTTCGTACAAAAACGAGAGTCCGATTACTGACACGAAAGCAATGATCCATTTTTCAATAATCCGGTACGAATTCGTATACAGCATAATCATCACAAAAATAGTGACCATTAATGCTCCGGCTCGAATAGGAATATTGAATAACATGTGTAAAGCAATGGCACCACCCAGAATTTCGGCCAGAGAAGTAGAAATAGATGCCAGCATAGCCGACGATAATAAGAGTTTGGAGTACGATGGCTTGAGATAAATGGCTGTTGCCTCCGAAAGACACAGTCCCGTGGCAATTCCAAGGTGAGCTACATTGTGTTGCAGCATGATTAGCATAACAGTAGATAAAGTAACCATCCACAACAAAGCATAACCATATTCTGCACCTGCTGCCAAATTTGAAGCCCAGTTACCGGGGTCTATAAAACCTACAGTTACTAATAAACCGGGACCGATAAATTTGAAAATATCCAAGCCACCTAAAATAGGACGATAATTTTTGCGATCTATATTTTTGAAAATTCTAAACATGTATTTTTTCTTTTTATATTGCCATAGAGTTGAATGCAGGGCTGTATCCAATGTACTTCTCACTCATTTATTCAATCCTCATTTTCTCTTCTATCCGTTATACCCATTTATAGAGTGCGATTTCTATTAATTCATGATTTCCTAACTTGGTAACAGTCTAAGCAAAATATTGTTTAAGTGATTGTATCTAAATTATTCGAATTGTCATACCTCCATAATCGCTGATCCAAGTACAAAATAAATGCTTTAATTATATAATTGACCAATGGTATGGCAACCACACAGAATACAATAATAACCGGTTTTATATCCATAACAAGAAATAAAATAGAATTTATACACTAAATTTCCTGTATTTTTTCTAATGTTTATAGTTCCATTAAATTCAGTGTCTGAACAATTATTATGTAATTTGTGCAAAGCTATGAAAAAGATCAAAGCAAAACAATTCTACTAAAAATAGACAAAAAAAACAGCAATTCAGGCTTATTTAATCAGTTTTAGGCATTAATAAGTAGCTTAAGCATATTATCTTTAATCATGATTAAAAATATTTATCTAAAAATTTGGTAGTATTACGCATATTTTGTAGGTTTGCAATGTAAATTAATCGGTACAAAACTAACCGGTTCAAATTTATTATTTATGGAAAAAAAACAAAGCTACTTTGTTAACCAATAAGTATTGAATATTAAATAAAAATAATTATATTTGCCTCTTAAAATTAGAAGTATAAAGTAGATAATAATTAAACGATATAAATCGATCTTAACAGCATAGAAGAAGATAGATTAAGTATTGCTCTCAATCATAAAGAAACGTTCACTATCACTATATTAACTCAAAAAATTACGAAAATGAAAATTGAAAACGAAAAAATTTTATTAAATGAATTAGATGAAAATCTAAGAGCACTCATGATCGTGCCATCTTACAAACTTGGAGCGTATACATTTGATGTGGCAAATCGTGAATTATCTTTTAACGGTGCCGAACCAGTCAAACTAACTCGTAAAGAAACTTACCTGTTTGTTTTGTTTGCAGCTAATGCAAACTCTATGTTAGATCGTAAGTATATGTTGACTACTATTTGGAAAGACGACAACTACTACAATTCAAGAAGCATGGATGTTTATATCTGCAAAATACGTAAGTTGCTAAGCAAAGATCCAAGCATTGTAATTGTAAATATACACGGCAAAGGATATAGAATCGTTGTTGGATAATCCGCACCTGTTTGAGGCTTAATAATTAGAACAAAAACGGCTGAACTATCTGGTTCAGCCGTTTCTGTTCTATATTGCATCGGTCTTTATTTATTATAACGATTTTTACGTGCATGGCTATGTTTTCGCCCGTATGTAAAGTAAATCACAAAACCAATCAACATCCAGACAACAAGACGAATCCATGTATCGCCGGGTAATGAAGCCATTTGAGCCAGACAAACAAATGCACCCAGAATAGGTACAAGTGGAACCCACGGAGTCTTAAAGCCACGTACTGCATCCGGTTCTGACTTACGTAGAAGAATAATTCCGATAGATACAATTACAAATGCAAGCAGAGTTCCGATTGACACCATTTCGCCTAATAAACCGATAGGGAAAAGCCCGGCAAATAAAGCTGCAAAACTGCCTGTGACAATAGTTGTGACATGTGGAGTTTTAAATTTCGAGTGAGTTTTAGCAAAGCTTTCCCACAACAAACCATCACTAGCCATCGTAAAGAATACCCGCGACTGCCCCAACAATAACACCAACACTACTGAACTTAAACCGGCAATTGCACCAATTTTAATTATAGGACGCAACCACGTCAGGCTTGGACCTGCACTGTTTATAGCTAATGCAATAGGTGCTTCAACATTCAGATATTTATAATTTAAAATTCCGGTTAACACTAAACTAACCGCAATATACAGAACAGTACAAATAAGTAATGAAAAAAGAATCCCTCGCGGCACATCTCGTTTCGGGTTAATGGCTTCCTGCGAAGTGGTTGAGACAGCATCAAAGCCCACATAAGCAAAGAAGACAACGGCTGCACCGGTTAGTACTCCCGACCAGCCAAACTGTCCAAAAGTACCTGTATTAGCCGGAACAAAAGGTGTCCAGTTGGCAATATGTATATGTGAAATACCAAAACCAATAAAAAGTAAAATAACAACAACTTTAACCAGCACTATAATATTATTGAATTTAGCTGATTCTTTAATGCCAATAACCAATAAAGTTGTCATTAAAGCCACAATAAAAACTGCCGGAAAATTAATAAAAGAACCTGAAATATGCCAACCGGTATGGTCAAAAATAAAGGGACTCTGACACATGGCCTGAGGTATTACAATTCCGAAATCGGCTAAAAAGCTGGTTACATAACCAGCCCATCCCACAGCTACTGTTGCCGATCCAAAAAGGTATTCCAAAATTAAATCCCAGCCTATAATCCAGGCTATAAACTCACCCATTGTTGCATAACCGTAGGTATAAGCACTTCCAGACACGGGAATCATGGATGCAAATTCTGCGTAACAAAGCCCTGCAAGTAAACACCCGAAAGCCGAAATGATAAATGATAAAGCTACTGCCGGCCCTGCATGCAATGCCGCCGCTGTGCCGGTTAATACAAAGATTCCCGCACCAATGACACAACCAACACCCAAAAGAGTCAGATTCAAGGCACTTAAATGCCGTTTCAATGAGTTGTGATTACTGTCAGCTTGCAATTCGAGCTCTGCGAGCGTCTTTCGTATAAATAAATCTTTAAACATAAAATAAAATGGTTTTTATGCAGAATTAGAAATCAGTTTGATAGGATAAATTCATTTCTGCTTTATAAATGATCTGTTTTGGACACAAAAATAGCCTTTTTTATTCGTTTTACTGTAAGTCAATTGAAATAAAAATTCAATTAATAATTAATCGTATAAATATGGAGTCGAAAAAAAATAGTCCGTAGGACTTTAGTAGTTTCCAATATTTAATGATATGTTTCTATCACATAGCACACATAGAAATAATGGGAAAAAGACTTAGGTCACATAGTAAAAGTATCTGACGATACTTTTGCTTAGTCTGAAATTATCCCGGTACCCGGGATAATACT
>JAATGT010000192.1 GCA_015654525.1 Bacteroidales bacterium | reverse complement strand
TATCTTTGCATCGTGATTTTTTCATAGTATTAGATTTAAGGTTAACAAAGATTGGTAGTAAGGCGTTACTACCTTTCGCGTTTTATAGGGGGTCACAATAACGATTTTGGATTTGTTCATAAATCAATATATAACCAAAAGGCTATTCAGGGTATTTACCGGAATAGCCTTTTTTTATTGAGGTGGTTTTGACCTTTTATAAGATCATTTCGACAGATCTTTCGTTTCAATGAAATAAATATTACTACCGTAATATTTTACTTCTAACGGAGGATCTTCTGAATTTAGGAGAAGGGACAGTATAATAGCATGTGATTATATAGTCTTTTTCTAAGCTCCGTAGGTACGGACATTATGCTATCATTAAAAAGGCGAACTGAATTCGTTTTGTCTTTTGTAGTTGGATCGCGTTAATTGAGTAAAATGTATGTTATAAAACATGTTTCGTGTGCGTTTTTAACCAAGATTGTTTGGAATGTATTGAATTCTCCCGTACTTTTGCATCGTGATTTTTTCATAGTATTAGATTTAAGGTTAACAAAGATTGGTAGAACACCGTGAGGTGAGCTACCTTTCGTCTTTTATAGGGGTTCGCTACTATTTTGGCTGAACCTCTTCTTAATTCTAAATGTGTACAAAACTCAATATTCATATCAAGGCAAGCCGTTTTTTCGTTTTTATTTGTTAATAAATAAAGTTTTGGCTCCTATAATTAACTGGATTGGGTTAATTAGATATATTTTAACTGCGCAATACGTGATTATTAACAGTAATTGTTTGGAGTGTATTTGATTTTGCCGTATTTTTGCATCGTGATTTTTTCATAGTATTAGATTTAAGGTTAACAAAAGATTGGTAGGACACCGTGAGGTGAGCTACCTTTCGTCTTTTATAGGGGTTTGCCTATTTGTTTTACTCACCGATCTCTTTCCTTTCGATTCATTTGCCTCAAATTTGTGTTTTATTTCAAACAGTAGGTTGAGTCCTTTTAAGTTCTTGGCTCTTTGAAACAAAAATGCTACTTTTGCAACATAAATCCCATTTACAAATCCTATGAACATCCTTCTCCTCGGTTCCGGTGGACGCGAACACGCAATGGCTTGGAAAATAGCCCAAAGTCCAAAACTTTCTACTCTTTTTATCGCACCCGGAAATCCCGGAACAGCCACAGTCGGAGTTAATCTTCCTGTTGCGGCTGATGATTTTCAAGCTATAAAGAATGCTGTGCTGGAAAATAACATTAATATGGTAGTTGTTGGCCCGGAAGATCCTTTAGTGAAAGGGGTCGTTGACTTTTTTGCCGCTGATGCCGAACTGAAAAATGTTCCGGTTGTAGGGCCTGATAAGGTTGGGGCACAACTAGAGGGAAGTAAAGACTTTTCGAAACGGTTTATGTTTCGCCATAATATCCCGACAGCCGGATATTTGAGTGTTACCAATAATAATATTGAAGAAGGGGTAGACTTTCTTAAAAGCCTTCAACCGCCTTACGTTTTAAAGGCTGATGGCCTGGCGGCCGGGAAAGGGGTTTTGATTTTAAACGATTTAGATGAAACGATTTCAGAACTAAAAGCCATGCTTGATGGAAAATTTGGTTCGGCTAGCGCGACAGTGGTGATTGAAGAGTTTCTTTCAGGTATCGAGTGCTCGGTGTTTGTAATTACGGACGGAAAGAATTATAAAATTCTTCCGGAGGCTAAAGATTATAAACGTATTGGTGAAGGCGATAAAGGTTTAAATACGGGTGGTATGGGTGCCGTTTCGCCGGTTCCGTTTGCAGATGTCGAATTTATGCAAAAAGTGGAAGAGCGCATTATAAAACCAACTGTTGAAGGATTGATTAAAGAGGGAATCGTCTACAAGGGATTTATTTTCTTTGGCTTGATTAAAGTAAATAATGAACCGTATACCATTGAGTATAATGCTCGAATGGGCGATCCAGAAACGGAGGTTGTGATGCTGCGCATAAAGAGTGATTTTGTTGATTTGCTTGAAGGCGCTGCGAATGGAAATCTGGACGAAAAAGATATTGAATTTGATGATCGCTCTGCAGTAACGGTTATGTTGGTTTCGGGTGGATATCCCGAAGATTACGAAAAAGGAAAAGAAATTAATGGCCTTGAAGGTGTAAACGGAAGCATTGTTTTTCATGCAGGAACAGCTCAACGGGCTGGAAAAATAGTTACTAATGGCGGACGTGTGATTGCTGTGAGTTCTTACGGTGAAAACAAATCGGAGGCTCTTGCTCTTTCATTTGCCAATGCACAAAAAATTCAATTCGATAAAAAGTATTTCAGAACTGATATTGGTTTTGATCTTTAAATAAGTAGTTACAAGTAAATAGTTACGAGTTACAAGACTGTTTATCTGAATGTAACTTACACATATCAATAATTTCTATTGATCACTTAACACATCTTATAGGTTTAAATTTCTAGCAGGAATGGCAAAAATATTGGTAATTGATGATGAACGAAGTATTCGAAATACGCTGAAAGATATTTTGGAGTTTGAGAAACATCAGGTAACACTGGCTGAAAATGGAAAACAAGGATTTGAATTTGCTCAAAATAACTTCTTTGATTTAATTTTCTCGGATATTAAAATGCCTGAAATGGATGGTATCGAACTTCTTGTCCATTTGAGTGAGATAGGTACAGAGGCTCCTATTGTTATGATCTCCGGTCATGGAAACATCGAGACTGCTGTAGAATGTATCAAAAAAGGAGCTTTTGATTTTATTGTAAAACCTATTGATTTAAACCGGCTGCTGATAACTGTTCGGAATGCGTTGGAAAAAAATACCTTGGTGGCAGAAACAAAAACGCTAAAGAAAAAAGTTGCTAAACGCCATCAAATGATTGGTGCTTCGCTGCCCATTGAAAAAGTAAGGAAGATGATTGAGCGTGTTGCTCCTACAGATGCACGTGTTTTGATTACCGGTGATAATGGAACGGGGAAGGAAGTTGTAGCGAGATTGCTGTTTGAACAGAGCAATCGTACGGAGGCTCCGTATGTGGAAGTAAATTGTGCTGCAATTCCTTCTGAATTGATTGAAAGTGAACTCTTCGGACATGAAAAAGGCGCTTTTACATCGGCAATAAAACAACGTATCGGAAAGTTTGAACAAGCTGATGGTGGTACTATTTTTTTGGATGAAATTGGCGATATGAGCCTTTCGGCTCAAACTAAAGTACTTCGTGTATTGCAGGAAAACGAATTGACGAGAGTTGGCAGTGATAAGGTTATTAAAGTTAATGTTCGGGTATTAGCGGCCACCAATAAGAATCTGGCTAAGGAAATTCAAAATGGTAATTTCAGAGAAGATTTATTTCATCGGTTAAATGTAATTCCTATTCGTGTCCCGACATTGGATGAGCGTCGGGATGACATTCCTCTACTTGTAAGCCATTTTTGTGAACTTATTTGCGGCGAACAGGGTATTCAGCCGAAAATATTTGATGAAGCCGCAATTGAATTGCTGAAAATGCGTTCCTGGACCGGAAATATTCGTGAATTGCGTAATGTGGTTGAACGGTTAATTATTTTGGGGGGGCCAAGTATTAGTGCAGATGATGTTGAAACGTTTGTTTAAAAGTTAAGGATAAGTTTTGGGGAGCGTTGAACACTCCAACATGATAACAGATAACTTTGCAAAGAG
>JAATGT010000122.1 GCA_015654525.1 Bacteroidales bacterium | reverse complement strand
ATGCGAATTAATGTTTAAAAATAGGAAATAAGAAGCAAGCAGTAAGTTTTCCAAAGATATGTACCATTAATCCATTTGCAGATCGGACTTTGCTTGCGTTCTGTATTTGGGTTTTCTCGTTTATCCAGTTAAAGAAGGATTCAATAGGCTGTCTGATGGAGGAAACCGCTTTTGAAAACAATCTATCGTAGGCAAAATCTATTTGTTTTAATTCCATTGATTTTCCTTTGATGCCTTTAATCGGGGTAAGCATTACAGACTGTTTTTGTTTGTATAAATCATCAAAAAAGTCGTTGTCAGCATAGATTTTATCTCCGAAAAACGTTGTATTTGCCACAGTAGCCCAGTTTTCTTTAAAAATACTCAAATCATTTTGGCTTGCCTTGCTCATTACAATGCTTTCCGGATAGGGTAAAGTACCCTTGTTGTATCGGTTTAACGCATGTAATTTCACACCAAAATACCACATGTTTTTCGTCGAACAATAGCTCTTGTCGGTCATTTCCCGTGCTACTTTTCCGGCTCTTTTCCCACTGCAAGTAACGATAGGCATAGAGTCCAACAGTGCGAATTCAGAAGAACATTCCTTTGGGACAAACGACTCTATCACTGAAGCACACAATGTTTTGAGTGCTTGGGAAAGCCTGTTCAAACGGGTTGTGAACGCCACGTATGAATTCAAATTTGGAAACCAGCCCCGTAAGTAATTTTTGACAAAACGGTACATTTCCTTGACTTTAAATTTTTGTTCTTCGTGAACAGAAAACAGGTAAATAGTCATCACTTCCTGGTCGGTAAATTTTGGCTGCCGGTTGTTACTAAACCTTTCGCAATGGTATTGTAATTCTTCTTCGTATTTTTCACATACATACTCGTAGATTTTTATTAATTTTAATGCTTTAGTCTGATTAATCATGTTGTTTATATTGCTTGGTAACTCTATAAATATACTGATAATCAGACTTTTATTCAAATTCTACACCGCTTTTTTTAAGCCCATTTTCCGGTTTTTCAACCCTTAATTGGCATTCGTATCAAATTTACAAGTTGAGGGTTAATAATTGAAGTATTTTTAGGATTTTAATAATTATTTGAAGAAACTTTAACGGTTATTCTCTAAAGAGTTCTTAATTTTCAGTTCTAAGTAAATTAGATAAAATGAATGTAGGATTAATTGGTTATGGATTAGGTGGACGGGTTTTTCATGCACCAATATTGACCGCGGCAGGCTTGAAATTGACAAAAATAATGACCAACAATTTGGAAAGTAGAAATTTGGCAGCGATAAGTTATCCAGCGGCGGAGATAGTTGAAGTAGCGGAACAAATTTTTAACGATCCGAAGATTGATTTGGTGGTCATAACGGTTCCGAATCAATTCCATTTTCCCTTGGCAAAGCAAGCTTTAGAATCTGGCAAAAATGTTGTGGTCGATAAGCCTTTTTGCGTCAATTCTGCGGAAGGCGAAATTCTGGTTGCATTAGCAAGTAAAAAGCAATTGATATTATCAGTATATCAAAACAGGCGATTTGATAGTGATTTTCTTACAGTATCTAATTTATTAAAAAATAATGAATTAGGAGATATAGTGGAATTTATTTCACGTTATGAAAGGTTTCGAATTGACGTTAAAATTGAAGCTTGGCGAGAAAAGGAAATGCCAGGCTCCGGGGTCTTGTATGACCTAGGTGCGCACTTGATAGATCAGGCTTTGGTGTTGTTTGGAATGCCGGATTCGCTCTTTGCAGATATTCGTGCACAGCGAAAACAAGCCAAAGCGGATGATTATTTTGAGTTGAAATTATACTATTCCACCAATTTAATTGTTACTTTAGGCGCGGGTATGTTGGTTGCACAACCTGGCGCGCGCTTTATGATCAATGGAGAAAATGGAAGTTTCGTGAAATTTGGAATGGATGTCCAAGAAGAACATTTGAAAGGTGGTATTTTGCCAAGCGATATTTTAAACTGGGGAGTAGAACCTGAATCTTTGTGGGGTACTTTAGCGTTGGACAAAAAAGGTTCGGTGAGTACGCAAAAAGTTGAAAGCAGCATAGGTGATTACAGGCTTTATTATGCCAATGTAAAAGATGCTATTCAAGGAAATGCAGAATTGAAAGTGACTGCAACAGAGGCATTAAATGTCATAAAAATTATAGAGAAGTCAGTAGATAGCAACCGCATTAGAAAAGTTGTAAATACATAATATTGAATTATTTAGATTGCTTAAGTAAAATATAAAAATGGACAGAAGAAATTTTTTGCAAAACACAGCTCTTGCAGGAGCAGGTGTAGTTGTCAGCAATGCGCTTTCTGCAAAATCATTTACGGCAGATACATTTCCCAATGTGCGCGTTCCGCTTGAACGCCGTCGTTT
>JAATGT010000252.1 GCA_015654525.1 Bacteroidales bacterium | reverse complement strand
CGCTAATACCGCAATCGGTAGCAGGACTGGAAGTAACCAAATGGGGAACTGTGGTGGTAAACAATGACACCATGCAATCGGCAGTGCCTATCATTTTTGCCGGTGGCGACATTGTACGCGGTGGTGCTACGGTTATTCTGGCCATGGGCGACGGACGCAAAGCAGCCGCAGCCATGGATCAGTGGATCAAAAACAGTGAGCAGTGATCAGTTATAATACAAATGCGCTTTCCGGGATTCGGGAAGCGCATTTTTGCATTAGAATGGTTAGATGCCAGAGATGACTGGAATCTAATTAAATATTTAATTCAGAAAGGGATCATAGAAATTCGGCAGTAGAGATAAAAATTGAGCTTAAGTATAAATACACGTCGAGCCAGTTAATGAATATATCTGCGTTGGTTTCTTATTTTGTTCTAAAATTTATTTCATAGTCTTTTATGGGTATTCCTTCATCGGATATAAAATGTTTTCCAGATAATATAAATTGATAGTCTTTATCTTTTTCTAATGTCACTTGCAATATCACTGTTTTTTTGTCGTCTGAATATTTTTCATCTTTGACTTTTGGAAAAGCAGTTTCTCCTAAATTTCCAATAACAATTGAAAATCCTCTGTCTAAAAGTGGTCTGTCAAAGTTTATCGTTATTGTTTTTATTTCAGCATCTATGTTCTTGTCGCTGTTTCTGAATTCACTAATTGAAAGCACTTTTGGCCTTTTTTCTTCATATTTTTTTTCAAAGATTTCTATGCTGTCTGCATAAGCAGTAAAAGCTTTAATGATATTAGGCATATAGCTTTCGAATGTTGGATATTTGTCTCGTTGTTTGTCGTAATTTTCAAGTTCTTCAGTCAATTTATTTATCCATAAGAATTTTCTCGAAAACTGCTCCTTTACTTCATTCTCTATTTGGATTTTGTCGAATTGATGGTCTTTCATATATTTAATCACTGCCGCCCTGACTAAGGATTCCTTAACCATTGTTTCCCAGTTCCCATAAGCCTGGCGCTTCATAGCTTCAGTTTCGATAGCATAAATTTTCTCTCCGCTTGCCTGCAAACTGTGTGCATTTTTGTCAACAAGGTAGTTGACAAAACTATGATTGAACTCGTGCAAAAGAGTTGGTAAATAATTATTCAAGTTGAACTTTGGCATACCGGTACTATCCATGCTCCAGGTTCCCATTATAGCATAAACTTCTCTGTCTCCATTTTTTAATGTTATGTTAGGTCCATAATTTCCGCCACCAATTCCCAAACCATTAATAATTTTGAATCTTTCTCTCGGTTCTTTTCCGTAGAATTGTCTATACCATTTTAAGTCGAGATGATTATAAACAGGAATAAATCTAGCACTTACATTTTTATACAGCTCTGAATTTTCTTTGAAAAATTCAGAGCAATGAGCGTCTTGGTAAAATTTTTGAAGAAGCTCAACAAACTTTATTGCATTCTCTTTTCCCCAACGTTTTTCTGGAGTTGTATCTGATAATTGCACTAAAGGATTAAAATTTGGTGCCCCACCTAAATGAATTGCCATACTCATTACAGCATCATAACTAACCCCGTTTTCTTTTCTAATTTTTTTTACGAACTGAATCAGTTCGTGATTTTTATATTCACTGAAATGCTTACCAATTTTGTCCGTATAAAGTTTAAAATACTCTGAGTTGTATTCCTGAGCCTCGGCTAATCTAAATACGATACTCAAAAGTTCAACACGTTCATCTACTTTAGGTTTATCTAAAATTTGTTTTTTTTGGGAAAATAGGCTCACCGAAACCAATACCAAAAGTAAAAGTATTATTTTTTTCATATTGTAATTATTATTTTTCGCTATTGTTGTCCGCTATTTGCAATAACATGTAGGAGTTTATAAGCCTCACCGCTCTTTCAAGCATTAAATTCTACCTTTTGGCTTGTTTGTCTGTTGGTATATTTATAATTCCGGTCCCATCAACGAGCCATTTACCGTTCTGGGAAGCAACTTTTATAACAACGGTAAATTCTTTCCAGTTTTTTCCTTTCACTGTTACAAATCCTGTATTATTATCTGACTTTAAGATAACAAATCCTTTATCCGGATAATCTTGAGCGTCAAAAATTGGGTCAGCATCAAGTCCAAGCTCTGGGTCTTGCTTGAAAGCAGAGTCACTGAGTGCTTTATATCTATTTTTAAAACTTTCTGTCAAGAGTTGATTATTATAAATCCAATTTGAATCAATATTTGCGTCTGTCAAGTCGTTGCAATAATCAGTGTAATCATTAATGAATTTCAACGCAATAGTAAAGTCAGGTGTCGAAGTCTCAATTTTCTTTACTTCAATCTTGTTTTCATGTCGTGTAGAACATGCGCAAGTCAGAAGAATAAAAATAAATATGTGTATTTTTTTCATGCGTTCATTTTTATTTTTTAGATAGTTGTAGCATGGAACTCCGCCGCTGACCTAGGTCTGCGGGAAAACTCAAAGTGTAGCAATTATATGCTTTTCAGTCGCAACACTTTTAATAAATTCTTTAATTTCGTTTTTAAAAGCATAGTCTATTTCTGATAAATTGAAAGTCAAAGTCGTATCGTCGGTTTTGTGTATTTGAAGTTTATTTAAATTATAATTAATTTTCTGAATTTCAGACCAAAATACAGTTTGTTCTTTTTCAAGGGCTTTCGCTTTCATTGAAATTTTCTCTTTGTTTATCAATATGAAAGCTTTACCAAATAGCACTTCAATTCGATATCCAAAACCTGCAATCGAGTGAGTTATTCCGTTCAGCATAAAAAGAACAAAATACAGCCAATAAAAAAGCGATATTTCTTGTCCTTGTCGAATTTTCACAATAATCAAAAAGAATGGAATAATAAAGAAGATAATCCCTATTGCTAACCTTAAATATGATTTCTTCTCATTCCTCATTAAATCCTTCTTAATTTCCATAATCTATTTTTTTTGCTATTACGCCTAACATCAATATAGTTTCCACTCCATTTTGTATATATTACACACAATACTAAACTATATTGACTTTATAATTATATCCGTTTATTTTTATATTATGAAACCGATCCAATTTGCGTTGTTTCGATTACATGCTTATGTTGTCTTTCTTTTTTTAGCCTGATCGCTAGCACGTATATATGCAAACATCTATTTCGCAGGTTCCTCAATTTAGCTGTGTATACGAATTATTGCTTCGTATATTTCTACTTTATAAGTGGTTCCGATTGTTTTGCTTAATTATTTAAGCACCAAAGATAAAAACAAATTATTACATTAACAACCATTTTTCTGATTAATTGTTTGTTTGGGTTCGGGAGTATTTTGAATATCCAAGTTATTAGAATTGATAAGGTCAACAGTCTTCGTTTTTGTATTTGCAGGTGTGGGTGAGATGCAATATTAGCTTAGTTACCGGACTTTGCTAAAGTTATTTTAAGAAAAGTGGCACTTCTAGCGGGAAGCTTATTGGCGAAGTACTTCTTTATACAATATAAGCCTGTATCAGATGCTTTTTTGAATGCAAAGAATACATAACATGCAAATCAATGGATTATGTTTATATTTAAAAGTTCTATTTGCATTTAGTTTGTGAGGACTAAATAGTGCATTCAGAGTGCTACAATATACGATTTAACGATTAAACCTTTAAGTTGGATCATCGAACTGTACAGTTCAGTCATCAAACCTTGCATTTCGGTCACAGAACTGTACAGTTGGGTCATCAAACCTTACAGTTTAGTCATCGAACTGTACAGTTGGGCCATCAAACCTTACAGTTTGGTCATCGAACTGTACAGTTCAGTCATCAAACCTTTCAGTTCAGTCATCGAACTATACAGTTGGGTCATCGAACCTTACAGTTGCGACACCAAAAAGGAGAACTTAGACATCAAAAAGTGTTCTTGAACTTCCGGTTTTGTGAAACCTGACTACAAAAACATTACTTCTTTTCGCGATCAGTATAAACTATTTAAAACGATTTAATTATATTTGCACGCGTTTGAATATTGCAACAAAATAATGAGAAGATTTTTGATTTTACTTTGCCTGATGGCGTGTCGGGGCGGATTTGTGTTTGCGTTAGGGCCAATGGATTTGGCTGAAAACACCTTGAAAGTGAGCGAACACGGTGAACAGATGTTTTACTATGGCTTTGCAGCCGGCGACCAGTTGGTCTTTTCATTCAAAGCCGTAAAAGGCGGGGCGTTGACAGAGCTGGAGATAAGCGAGCTTCCAACATCGGCGAGTTTTATGGATTATAATGTAAAAAAGCTAGAGAATAAAACCCTGCGCATTCCACGAACGGGCATTTATAAGTTTCGGTTTTCTAACACCACCAACTCCGATAAGGTTTGTAATATCAAGATTCAACGCATCCCGGCCGGTCCGGCTACGGTGGATTTCAACTCATCGGTTTATTGGCATACGGTGCAGGACACCGTTTATCTGCCGTCGCAGGAAAAGTACCTGATGAGGCGCGACACCATGGCTCAAACGCTGGTAGAACGGGTAACTAAGATCGGGTCGTCGAATATTATCTCGGGCACGGGCAACAAAGATCTGATTGATTTCACGCTGCCGAGGGGAACAGTGTCGTGGAGTTATTATATAGGTGTAGGTAGCGAGGGTCAGAAGGCATTCAGCAAAGCCAAAAGCGGATTTTTCAATTCGGCTGCTGCCACCGCCTCACACATTCCCGGCTATGGTACCATGGCGGCACTGGCTCTGTATGGCTTTAATGCCTTTAGCCTTATTCAGGGCGAAGACAATGTAAAGTTCTGGTTTATGGACAACGAGACCAATGCCTCGATGTTTAAATACGGAAAAAAGTTCAGATGCTTTAAGCAGGGCGATGTGCTGAACGATGCCGCGCAGATGAAAAAACCACTGGCGGGGAAAATATACCTGGGTTTGCTGAACGACAATCTTATTGAGTCGATAAACGTGACGGTATCGGTAACAGCCATTGTGGTAACGGAGCAAAACTCTGTGCGCAACAATAAAGTCATGAGCATTACCAGCCGGAAAGAACCTTATTTGAAGAATTGAGGGGGAAAAACGATATTAACTTTTCCAAAGTTTAAAACTTTGGAAAAGTTGCGTTTGATAGAAATCAGAACGAAAAGGCTGCTCCTACCATCATATTCATGCCCTGAACATCGTAGCCGTAAAAGTCCTGATACTTGCTATTGATTAGGTTATTTATTTTGGCAAAAGCGGTAAACCAGCTCAGGTAGGTGTACGAAACGCCCAGGTTGATGTCCACTTTATCCTTCATAGCCACCGCTGTATTGCCAAGTCGGGCATAACGTCCACCCTGATAAAACATATTGGTCGACAAAGTGATGTCGTGATTAATCCGCACATTGGTATTCCATTCAGCTTCGTATTTGGGCTTATTCCATGCATATTGCTGCGTATCCACCGACCAGTTATTTACCGCATATTTCAGTTCCACATTCAGGAAACTTTGCAAATTATAATTGGCCCGAATACCCAGTTTGGAGACCGATGCTCCGCTGTAAATCACATTAAAGCGGTTGCTGTAAAACGACGAATCAGCAACGGCCATAGGTGTTACTGCACTGGTCAGCTTATACTCGCGGTTCACATAAAAATACTGATTGTCGATCTGGCGAAAATCCACATAGGCATCCAGCAGCAGGTTGTAAACCGGTTTCAGCTTAATGCCCACATAGAGATTATAGGGTGTGTAGGTATCGTTCACCCGCAGATCGGAAAACAAAAACGGATTCTCGCTGAATATTTTATCCAACGAGTTCACCTCAAAGTCACCGGTAAAACCTCCGTAGAGCGACAATACTTTGGGGTCGATCCGCCATTCACCGCGTACATCGGGCGAGGGATTCATCTTTTTGCCATGCACAAACGACATGCTGGTTTTAAAACCCAGTCGTACATTCCACTCAGTGCGGTCGATGCTATAGTATGGGTTCAGCATGAGTACCGAATAGTTTTTCCAAAAATTAAAAGTAGGGATAGCCGTGGAACTATACATCATATTATACAGTTCAAAATCCACTCCCATGCGGTTTTCTTCGTTGGGCGAATTGAATTTGACCTTGGTATGCACCATATCTTCGTACAAACCATTCACCGCACTGAAAACATTGTATTGCATCTCGGCCAGATAATGTAAATCGGTGGACAAGGGCAACGAGCGCACACCGGCATGCATATTAAAGCGCCAGAAAGTATCGGAGTTTGGATAACCCGCCAAATCATTTACACTAAAAATACGCGAAGAAGTAAATGCTCCTGCCCGGTCTTTTTCGGTATAAATAGATGAACCGTGCTTAGCAGCCAGTGTATCCAGCCCTACCACACCTGCACGGTTAAAGTTATCGCCGTAATACTTGAAATGTTCGTGTCCTCCACCTATCCCTGCATACAAATCAACGTTATTGAACAGCTTATCGAATGCCAATGCCGCATTGGTAGTAGTGTGTAAACGCTTCGATTCAAAAGTGCCCAGATGATTGAACGAAAAGTCAAGTCGCATGTCGGGTTGACTGATCAGCGGGTAAGCAAAGTCGAGCAAGGTATTGGAATAACTGCCCAGCCCTACACGTGCATAGCCTTCGTTGTTGTTACGTATGGTTGGAGCCAGATCGGCCGCAGCCAGCGTGTGGATATTAAAACCAGCATCCAATGGCAAATTAAAATCATTGTATTTGGCCGGAGCTTTTTGTACGTTAAGTTCCAGCACCCGGGGCATTGAATTTATCTTTCCCGCATCCTGAATGACCGGACGGTACTCACGCTCTACCGACACACTGCGATTCATAATGGTATCCTGAGCCTGCAACGAAATGCCCGAACCCAGCATAAACAAAAAGAGTAGCCCCCCAACCCCCGAAGGGGGAGTAAGGAGTATATTAAACACTTTTATCATATATATTTTTATCGAATGTTCCATATATTTTGATTGTACTTTTTGAATTAAGAGATGAATTTAAAGTCCCCCTTGGGGGGATTTAGGGGGCTTTTTAATTAATGATTGTATTCTTTTCGCGTTCACCGATAGCGGTCAGGCGTTCGGTAATCAAACTCTGAATCTCGTCGGCAGTTTTATAGTTTTTCTGCAAGCTAAGCAGATATTGTTTAGCCTGAAAATCGTTATTCTGTTTGATATAAACATCAGCCAGCAACACAAAACTCCGCGCCAACCAGAACTGGTGAGCTGTATTCTTTTTCGCAAAGTCCAGTACTTCCGTCTCCGCTTCAGCCAGCTTTCCCTGTTCGTAATACAGGTTTGCCAGCAGGTATTTCGATTCAGCTCCTGTTGCTGTGCGGGTTTCAGTTGCCAAGACTTTTAAGTCTGCAGCAGCTTCGGTAGTTTGTTTCAAAGCCAGATAGGCCTTGGCACGGTTGTATAATGCTTCGGACTTCAATTCATCACTCGAATGCGCATCCGCCATAATATCATTGACAATCGTAATCGTAGTCTGATAATCGTTCAGGAAATAACTGCAACGCAACACACCCAACCGACTCACATTTTTATTCTCGGTACTCTGAGCCACCGCTTGCAATTGTTTGAAATAATTTAATGAAGTTGCGTAATCTTTTTGGTCGTAAGCTATTCCGGCACAACGAATGGTGGCTTCTTCCACGTACTGATTCCCTTCAATTTTCAATAAATCCTGATAGGCTTTCATCGCGTTCACCTTATCATCAGTACGATAATAACTATCCGCCAGATAATACTGAGCCACAGTACAATACTTTCCACCGGTGCAGAATTTGTTCTGATAATTCTGCATACCGCTTATTGCTTTCGCGTAGCTGGCATTCATATATTGTCGTTCGGCAGCTATGTACGAAATAGAATCTTCCCGGTTTATATTCGCTGATTTTACGGCATGCCCCAGCGTTTTGGTATAAGCCATATAGGTTGGTACATCGTTTATTTCGATATAAACCGTTTCGAGACTTTCCAGTGCCGTATTGGCTTCGTCGGTGCCGGGATATTTCGAAATCACATTTTTATATGCCGCTATTGCTTTATCGTAATTCTTTTCATTGAAATAAATCATCCCAATTTCCAATGCTCCCTTTCGGGCCATATCGCTTGTTGGCTGACTTTCGAGCAAACGTTGATAGGTACCGATTGCTTTCGCATTATCTTCCATCATTAAATAAGAACGACCGATCTGATACAAGGCATCATCGGTATATTCCGATTTCGGATATCGCCCGATCATGTCTTCCAGTTTGTTGATCTTGGCTGTATAGTTTTTCTGCAATCCGGAAACATAAGCTGCCTGAAACATGGCGTAGTCGGCTGTATTGGGACTTGCCGAAGCTGCTTTGCTGTAATAGTTTTGCGCCTGACTGAAATTACGGGCATAGAAATAACAATCGCCAATGCGGTTCATTGCATCAGGGAGCGTACTGGCCGTCGTGTTCGTTTCAGCTTCCAAGTATTTCAAAAACCAGCTAAGCGATTCGTTATAATCTTTTTTTGAAAAATAGGCGTATGCCAGTAAGTAATTTGCACCAGCCCGGTTGATGCTCGACTTTGAATAGCGATTATTGAAAAAAGCTTTCATATCAGCTATCGTTTCATCCGACTGTTTGGCGCGGTAATAACTTTCCGCACGCCAGTACAAGCATTCCGCCGAATACTTTCCGGTAGATGAACTTTGTAAAGACAGAGAGAAATATTCAATAGCCTTGTCGAGTTTATTTTGTGCGAAAGCCTCGGTACCTAACTGATACAATAAGTATTGTTTCGTTTCAAGCAGTTTGGCATTCGACGATTTTATTTTCTGGATAGACTGGTAAGCTGCATCGTAATTCTTGGTGGTCATATACACCGACGACAGATAATCGTAGGCTTTGTCAGTATATTTAGAGTCGGGAAATTCAGTCAGGAACTGTTCGAAAGCCGAAATGGATTCACCAAAGGCCGAAGTGCTTTCGTACGATGCAAGCGCATAGTTAAACATCGCTTCTTCCCGTACGGTTTTATTGAAGCTGGTTCTCAGAGCAGCCTCATACGCCAGCTTGGCATTGGTTATATCATTGAGTTTTATATAGGAATTACCCAAATGCAGATAGGCATTTTCTGTCATCTCATCTTTTTCGGTAGTGGCTTTTGAAAGATACAAAACGGCATTGGTATAATCTTTTGTTTGGTAATAAGACAAGCCCAACAGGTACATATCATTGCGCAACACTTGCGGGAAGAGTTTTTCGTAGTTTTTCAAATAAAATATTGCTTTGTCGTAATTCCGCTTACGGTAAGCCATTTCGCCCGCAATACGATAGATCTCTGCATTGTTTTTATTGTCGGGGTTGTTTTTGAGTATCTTTTCCGTGCGCTCGGTCAGCTGGTCGTAATCTTTTTGGGCATAATAAATTTGCACAATATAATACGGCACTATGCTTTGATAAGCCGGATTGTTTTCCAACTTCAAAAATTCAGGTAGAGCTGCCGGATAATTACCCAGGCAATATTGTGTATAGGCATAATAATAGGTTGCCGACAGGTTATAGCGGGTGTCCATGGCTCTCAGGTTCTGAAATGACGTCAAAGCAACCGTATAATTTTTGGTTTGAAGATTTGCATAACCTTTTGAGAATAGAAATTCAACGGTTTCGGTTTCGCCCAAATGATCTGCGTCCACCTGACTGAAATAAACCAATGCTGCTTTGTAATCTTTTTTCTCAAATTCAAGCATCCCCAGCATATCATTAATCTGATCGAAAAACGGAGTGTAAGGATATAACTGCAAATGGTTTTTCAACAAAGCTGCTGCATCCTGCTGACGCAATTCATAGGCATTCGCAGCCAGGTAGTATTCGGCTTCCTGAATCTGACCTACCTGATTCTGATCCGGCGATTTCAGAAAATCTTCAAAACACCTGTACGAAGCGGCAAATTTATGTTCGGAGAAAAGTTCTTTTCCTTGATTAAACCGAGCATCCGGATTGGTAAATATCTGCGTGTGCTGGGCCCTCAACGACGCGGCAAACAAATTTATAAATAAGCAGAATACGATTATTTTCTTCATAAAAATAAATTAATTAAATGACCTTTAAATCCCATAAAAGAAACCTAGAAGTAGTTACAAGTAAATAGTTACGAGTTGCAAGACTGTTTATCTTTATTTTATTTCAAGCAAACATACCATTAAATATTATGGTTTACTTCTGTTTTCTTTACTACAGCTTGTTATTATTCTAATGATCCGATTCCCCGCTAGAAATTACAAGTCCTTTATTTAAAAACATGGCAATGGCTTTTTTTATTGATTTTAAACCGAAAAGTTCCGGGTCGAGTTCATTCAGCGGAACGAAAAAACAATCGACCACATCGTCACCGGCATGTAAATTCGTTGTATCTTCCAGTTTACAGGCAAAGAACATGTCCAGCGTCGGAATCAGAAGCCCGCTGTATTCATACTGGTTGGGTAACGAAAATAAATACTTCGATTCAATGACAGTTGCCTGCAATTCTTCCCCTATTTCGCGTTTCACAGCCTCTTCGGCAGTTTCATTATCGTCTACAAATCCGCCGGGTAAGTCCAAGGTTCCTTTTTCAGGATTTTTTCCTCGCCGACAAACTAACAATTGCCCTGAGGTGTTTAGTATAAAACATGCAACAGCTGCCGAAGCATTCATATAAAACACAAAACCGCAAGACTCGCATCGTTTTGATTTTATATTATTTTGAATAAATTTCTCACTTCCACAGGCTGGACAATGTGTAAATAATGCTGAAAAATGCATAAGAGATCTGTTTGATGTTGAAATGATACAAAGATACAATTAATTAGATTGAAAGTAAAAAGATAAAAAGCATTATCAGCAGGAAAGCCCGAAATAGGTATTAAAACAGCTATTAGACCTGTTATATTGCCGTTATTCAATTAGTCAAATATCATTCCTAAAACGTAAAAAAATGGTTATTGGTATATTAAATTTAGATTCTATAAGCTTTCGCTGTTAATAACTTTTATTTAAATGGTTTACTTAAGTGCATTTAATACACTATTTTTGCAGAAAATTGAAAGAGATGAACCGTAAATTATCTTTTCAGTTGGATGATGAATCCAACGACATTGTTAAACGATATGAACAATTTTTGTCCGGAACTGCCACAGGATAT
>JAATGT010000205.1 GCA_015654525.1 Bacteroidales bacterium | reverse complement strand
ACCCACTACGATAGTTCCTGTCAGCGACAGGCGGGTAGATACCGGATACTTGGTCAAAATAGCCAGAATGTCTTTCATTGGCATATTAAGGTCGATTTTTACGGCATTGCCTTCGCCTTCGTTACGTAGTTCTTCGGGAATTAATGCGCCTGGATTATCTTCCATGCGTTCAACCCAGATACCGTCTTTGTTGATTTTACCTTTGATATTGCGGTCGGCCGAGCACGAAACTGCCATACCTACAAAACACGAAGCTCCGTTGCGCGACAGGCGTACGATGCGTACGTCGTGGGCATAATATTTACCGCCAAACTGAGCTCCGAAACCCGAAGCCTGTGCTTGTTTCAGTATTTTTTGTTCCATTTCCACGTCGCGGAAAGCTTGTCCCAGTTCGTTTCCTTCCGTTGGAAGTTCGTCGTAATATTTGGTCGAAGCCAGCTTCACGGTTTTCATACAAGCGTCGGCCGAAGTTCCACCGATAACAAAAGCAATGTGGTAAGGAGGACAAGCCGCAGTACCCAGTGTTTTCATTTTTTCGGTCAGGAATTTTTCCAACGAAGCTGGGTTCAGCAAGGCTTTGGTTTCCTGAAAAAGGTATGATTTGTTGGCCGATCCACCCCCTTTGGCAATGAACAGGAATTTATATTCGTCGCCATGTCCGGCTACGAGGTCGATCTGAGCAGGCAGGTTGGTGCCGGTGTTCACCTCGTCGTACATGTTGAGTGCCGCGTTTTGTGAGTAGCGCAGGTTTTCTTCGGTGTATGTTTCGTAAATACCTTTCGACAAAGCTTCTTCGTCAGTTCCGTTGGTCCACACATTGTTGCCCTTTTTGGCGTATACGGTGGCTGTACCCGTATCCTGACAGAAAGGAAGGATGCCTTTAGCGGCAATTTCGGCATTGCGAAGCATGGTGAGTGCTACGTATTTGTCGTTTTCGCTGGCTTCGGGGTCGGCGAGGATGGCAACTACCTGACGTTGGTGTGCAGGGCGAAGCAAAAAAGAACAGTCGCGCATGGCAGCACGAGCTAGTTTGGTGAGACCTTCGGGTTCAACTTTAAGGATTTCCTGTCCGTCAAATTCTGATACCGACACATGCTCTTTGGTAAGCAGGTAGTATTCGGTTTTTTCTTTTCCTAGTGGAAAAGGTTCCTGGTACTTAAATTCTTTAGCCATTATTCAATTTATTATTTAGTTAGATATGATTTCGCATTCAGAAAAAGCTGTTGCAAAATTACGGAAATTTTTCTGTAATACATCGGACTTTTATCTGGCAAAGCACAAACATTTGCATGTAAAATTAGTTCATTATTGCTAAATTGAGACTTCATAGTCTGATGACTGAATTTTGGCTGGCTACTGCAAATTTCGTCTGTATTAGGTTTTTTGGAGATCAACCGAAAATGCACTAAATTACGGCTAAAATATTTTCAAAAATATCATTTGTATTTGGGCAAACAAATCGATAAAACTCTACTTAATGCATATAAGATGAATCCTGTTAGTTCTACTTGCTTTCAATTAGACCTCATATTGGAACTTCTTCGATATCCATTATAGTCCCATTCTGATCATATATCCAACAATCGTTTTATCTACCCTCTGACCTGCATTTCTGTTTAAGCATTTCAATACTTCAATTTGTTTATTATGAAATAATAAACAAACAGTCTAAACCTAAATTATTCAGAAATGTCACAAATATTTAATACTAAGTGGTTTATTAGGCTAAAAAATGAATATATTCCACCATTTATCATTATTGTCCGGTTTTATACACTATATTTGTTGAAAACTATTGATTTATTCAACGAACTGTATTTTGTATGCTCTATTAATCAGGCTAGTGCGCAATTTGACAGATCTTATGATTGGTTGAAATATCGACGAGACAATTATCTTTTAAATCCTAATAATTCATCGAGACACAAACCGCCATTTTTATGACTAAAAAGATAAAGAAAAATCATACCATAAACCGCGATGCAAGCTGGATGTACTTCAACAGGCGCATACTGGATGAAGCTGCCAACACAGCCAATCCGCTGCTGGAGCGGCTCAGCTTTTTGGGTATTTACTCCAACAACCTGGATGAATTTTTCAGGGTACGTGTGGCCACGCTGCAACGCATGGTGGAAATAGAAGAAAACATACACCCCAAAAATCAGGACAGCAAAAAGATTCTGAAAAAAGTGTTGAAACTAAACGAAGAGTATACCCACGACTTCGAATCAATTTTTCTGGGACTACACACCGAGCTGCAAAATGAAAATATCTACCTGATAGACGAGTCGCAACTAACCACGCGGCAGGAAGAATTTATAAATACTTTTTACAACGAGGAACTGATGAACTCGCTGTTTCCCATCCTGGTGTCGCGCATGTCGGTGGAGCCGGAGCTGAACGATAAAAGCATTTATCTGGCGGTAAAAATATCGAGTTCGGAGAAAAAATAAAAAGCTCCGAAAAAGGAATACGCCTTGATGGAGATTCCTACCGGCGAGTTTACCCGCTTCATTGTATTGCCTGAGGACGGCGACAAAAACTGCATTATGTTTCTGGACGATGTGATCCGGTTTTGCCTGCCCCGCATTTTTGCGCAGTTTAATCATGATAAATACGAGGCATATACCATTAAGTTTACCCGCGATGCCGAAATGGAGTTTGACAACACGGCCTATCAAAGCATGTTGGACAAAGTATCGAAAGGCGTTAAGAGCAGGAAAAAGGGCGATCCGGTACGATTTGTCTACGATCGGGATATTCCGTCCGACCTACTGCGTTTCACCCAAAAAATTCTGAAAATAGACAAAAACGACGTGCATGTATGTGGCGGACGTTATCATAACCTGAAGGATCTGATCTCTTTTCCGACCCTTAAAAGAAAAGAACTGAAGTTCGTCAGTCAGCCGCCCATCCCCATTTTGGCTTTCGACGAATCGATTAGTCTGATTGAGCTTATTCGCAAAAAAGATCAATACCTGCATTTTCCCTATCACAGCTTCGATAATTTTATTCGGCTCCTACGCGAATCGGCCATTAACCCCGAAGTAAAAGAAATAAAAATAAGCATTTACCGCCTGGCCAAAAATTCCAAAGTAATCAAAGCACTAATGTGTGCCGCCATGAACGGGAAAAAGGTAACGGCTATGGTGGAGTTACTGGCGCGTTTCGACGAGTCGTCGAACATCAACTGGGCAAAAAAGATGCAGGATGCGGGCATCAAAGTCATTCTGGGCGTGGAAGGACTCAAAGTACATTCCAAGCTGGCACACATCACCGCACGCAAAGGAAACATTGCCTGCATCGGTACGGGCAACTTTCACGAAGGCACGGCATCGGTTTATACCGACTTTACCCTGATGACGGCGCATAAAAACATTGTGGACGAAGTAGGCAGTGTATTTGAGTTTTTGGAACAACCCTATCTCAATCCGGTATTCAGGCAACTGATTGTTGCCCCTCAATATATGAGGAAAAAGATTTTAAGTCTTATCAAAACAGAGATAGACAATGCCCGGAGAGGCCTGCCGGCTTATATTTATTGCAAAATCAACCATATTGTTGATGAAAAAATTGTAGAGAAGCTCTACGAAGCTTCCAATGCCGGCGTGAAAATAAAACTATTGGTGCGTGGTAACTGTTCTCTTATCACAGGCATCGCCAAACTAAGCCGCAACATACAAGCCGTAGGCATTATTGATCGGTATCTGGAACATTCGCGCGTACTGATCTTTGCCAACGGAGGCGACGAGCGTTACTTTATCGGATCGGCCGACTGGATGCAACGAAACCTGGACAACCGGGTGGAAGTGTATGTACCCGTCTACGACAAAGAGTTCAGAAAACAGCTGAAAACTGTTATTGAATTCGGGTTAAAGGACAATGTAAAGGCGCGGATAGTAGACGGATCGGGCGAGAATAAACTGAACCCCGGCACGAGCGAAGAGCCCTTCAGGTCGCAAGAAGAACTCTATCGGTTTTATAAAAATAATTACGAATGCAGTTTGCTTGACGACGACCAGGCTGCGCTATAATATTTACATTTAAAAACAAACATCACTATGAACAGTCTTCAATTTGCAGCAATAGACATCGGCTCCAATGCCGTGAGGCTATTGATTATTGGCATTTCGCCCGACAACACCGAATCTCCTTTCAACAAAACACTGATGATCCGCGTGCCCTTACGCCTGGGACAAGAATCGTTTGTAGACGGAAAGATTAGCGACAAAAAGGCAAAAAAACTGGTACGGCTTATGAAAGCGTTTAAACACTTGCTGAAAGTGTACGACGTTACTGAGTACAGGGTATGTGCCACCGCAGCCATGCGCGAAGCCACCAATGCCAAAGAACTGGTGAAAGAGATAAAGAAAGAAACCGACCTGAAAGTGGAAGTGATTGACGGGCAGGAAGAGGCCATGATTATCTACGAGAGTCATTTTTATTATAATCTGAACGAACATCAGAACTATATCTTTGTCGATGTGGGAGGTGGTAGTACCGAGGTGAGCTTGCTGGTCAACGGAGAGTTAGTGCAATCCAGATCCTACAACATCGGGAGTGTGCGTTTGCTCAACAACAAAGTAAAAAGTGAAGATTATGATATTCTGCATCAGGACTTGTCCGAACTGAAAGAACAGTATCTTATTCACGACATTATTGCTTCGGGTGGAAATATCATTAAGCTAAACACACTGGCTAAAGTGCGGAAAGACCGGAAACTGTCGCTCACAGCGTTGGAAACACTGAACGAAGAACTAAAACAATACAGCGTAGATGATCTGATCCGGAAATATAAGCTCAAACCCGATCGTGCAGACATCATCACACTGGCAGGAGACATCTATATAGACGTGGCACGGAGCATTGGGGCCAAAAACTTTATCGTCCCTCAGATAGGACTTATCGACGGTATCATACACATGCTTTACATCAAGTGGAAAGAAAAAAACGGGATTCCGGACATAGATATTCTGGAATAAACATCCACCGATAACAAAAGAGGCTGTATCAAAAGTCTTTTTAGAACGCAAATTACACAAAATGCGCAAATTAACGCAATCATATTGAATTGAAATTCAACAAATAATATTCTGGTTTACAAATCTTATTTGCGAAAATTTGTGTTGTTTGCGTTATTTGCGTGCTTTTGATACAACCACTTTGTTTCAGGGTTATCCGTGCATCCGCCCATCGGCAAAGGATACAATCAGTTATTTCCGGGTTCTAAAGAAACAGTTCCGGTCATATTGTTAGTTGTTACGAGCATGCCTGCCGATTGACCCTCATGGCTTACCGAGTCACCGGACTCATTTATCCGGATCACATCCTGACAAGCAGCTATAAAATCATTGGACTCACTATCGAAACTCACAATTAAAGCATCTTGTTCCAACTCCCAGGCTTCGGTGTCCGGCACTTCGCCGGGCTTTCTTTTTTTGTAAAACTTAATAATACCACGAATCAAAAGATCGTAGTAGAAAATCTCATTCAGCTTGTCCTGATAGGTTTTCAACTTTTGAAACTTTGACTCATCAATCTTTTCGATGGAAAGAAGGATTTCAACGATGTAGATAAATTTTTCAAAATCAATCCGTATCTGATGAACATCTTCGGCATCATATATATCTTCCGAACGGACTTTTGCCACCAACTTATTAAAGCGCTTGTCAAATTTCTTATAAAGAACAGATTTTTCCACCTTGTCCTTTTTTAAAAGCGGAAAAACAGGCTTTTTCTTATGGCAAAACTTATAAGCTTTTTCTTCAGACTTAAATTCCTTCTCTTTCAGAAATAAAAGATATTCGGATATCTCCAGGGTCTGTTCGGCAGTTTCCAGTTTTGAAATCTGAACCTGAATATCGTGCAATTTACCCAGGCCTTTAAAGGCTGCTTCTCCGTTTTTTATTTTAGAAGATTTCAACCGGCAAGCAGCCAGTATCGGAAAAACTTTTTTAAAAATAACCAGCCTCTCATCCACTTCGTTGGAGCCCAAAGTCGGCTCTATTTCATAATATTGTTTTACCAGCTGATCATAGTCCCTGACAATTGCATTCATACGATTTTATTTTGGGGTATTACTTTTCTTAAACACTTAATTAATAGGGATTAAATAATGTCCTATTTT
>JAATGT010000275.1 GCA_015654525.1 Bacteroidales bacterium | reverse complement strand
GTAATGCGGGATATATTCTTGTTACGGCGCAGGTCGGGGGACCACGCGCCGGCGATCACGAGTGGTGGCAATGAGCTTGCGGAATATTTCTTTGATAACAAAACAGGGCAGAAAATATTGCGTTTGACCACCAACGAGGGCGAAAAAACGGTCGTTACTAAATTGATCGATGCTTTTCTTTTTCAACAGGAGATGAAGCAAAAACTAGCGCAATAATAAGGCCCGACGCTGCCGATTTTTTTTTGTTAATCTATTATTTTTCTTCGTTTAGCCTCGTCTCTGAACCATATATTTAATTTACCCTTATTGCTTTTTATAAAAGATATTACTTCGGGTTTCAAAGGATTTTCATAACGATTGGCAGAGTTGCCATTTTGGTTGAGAATTGCATGACCTATAATAAACCCTATTATCTGATTACTTTTTGTATTAAACTGCATTCCCCTTATGATAGGTCTATTCGATGTAGATTTTTCAATAATAGTGCTATCGTCATACAAAAAATTATATAATAAAGAAAGAGTATCATTTTGAATTGCAACATAATTAAGATTGAGTTTTATAAAACCTAAAGGTATTTTAGGTAACTCTTTCCTATCTCTTACTCGGCCCGATTTTGAACTGTCGTCACATTGTATCGCATACAAAAACCATTTTGACGTATCATTAAATTGAAGCAAATGCAAGCTATCTAAAAGAGCTAATTGCCGTTGTTGAACACTATCAAAAAAATTTACTTTTTCCGTCATTTGCTGTTTAGTGTGCCGCCCTTCGGTACAACCTGCTAATAAAAACAAAACTGACACAGCTATACTTATTTTCATCGTGGAATTTTTATTGTTTGTTTGTCTGTCCCGTTAATCAAATAAATATACTTTTTATCGGCAACAACATTCCTAACATTATGGTAATTCATATCCCCTGCTGTTCTACTTTGATCTCCTGGCGAAGGGCCATCTTCTGGATAGATATTCAAAGTAGGATGCTCAAAACCTCTGCTCCATGTAAACGCTCCATTACGCATATTAGGATGTGTGTGTATGTGAGCTCCTGTGTAGCCTGCCTGTGTACTCATGTCATCGGGAGGATATGTGCTTGTTAGTTCTGTATTCGGATAACGTAAATTCCCTACTGTTACTTTTCCATCTTTCATAACAAGGTCTGCAGATGTTTCTGCTTTTACTGATTTGGGATTAATTGATTTTCCATTAAACTTTAGGTTTTCCATAGAACTAATTGGTGTTCCATTCATTGACGTTGCATTATTTTTATCTGCCTCATTTGCATAAAAACTTGATATTGCACCTATATCATATGTTGTACCCACATTCAACATCCCTGCAACATAATCAAATGCAGCTTGCTGCTTTAATGATAATTCACCTAATCCTCCGACTATTTTATTAAATCCTTCCAATTGCTTATCACCAACTATTGTTGCATTATTATAACCCTTTGCATAAGTGGTATATAGAAGGTTACCGTCATTGTTATAATATCGGGTCGTATCACCTAATAAATCATTTAGGCTAATCGGGTTATTACCCATTGCACTATACAAACTTATTCTCTCGTCAGGTTTAGGATCAAGTTGCCAAAACCTTCCTAATTGTGGATCATGTGAACGGTAGAAGCTTTCATTAAGATTTATATCGAAGTCAGTATTTAATTCGTAACCGTTGTATTTCTTTTTATTCTCCATTCCACCCACAGCCTTCGAAAATTCAACAGGATTTCTGAACTGTCCGAAGAGAATAAAACGGTCGTTTCTAAATTGATTGATGCTTTTCTCTTTCAGCAGGAGATGAAGGTAAAACTAGGGCAATAAATAAAGCCCCGTGAGGCTTTTTTATTGCTTTTTCTTTTCGTCTGATTTTGACTTAGCTTTTTCTTTCTCATTGGATTCTATCTCTTCAGGATATTCATCCGGCCAGATATCAGGAGTTCCAATTATTCTTGACGCAAACAAAGTCCAATCAAATTAGTTGCTTTGTATAGCGACGGCGCGTAATGACGATCTTTTTGAGTACATATTCTTACAGATTCCTTTTTACCAAATAAAAAGCACGAACCATGATAAATATAAGTTGTATCCTTTACCGAACCACGAGTGTAAATGATTTGCCTTATGTCGGATAAACTGAGATCATAAGAACCGCCGACTTGAATGTTACTACATGGCAACGACTTAAGGCTATCTTTTACAGATACAATTTTATAAATGGAGTCTTGTTCGTTCATGGCATGGATAATATACACATCTTCTACCGAATCAATACTTTCAACGAGATAAAGTGGAAAAGTAGCCACAGGAGTTTTAGGTAATGGTGTGATACTTTTCTGCGAAGTTCCGCAACCTATTAGGAAGCTTACAATACAATAAAAAAAAATTCTCATAATTAATCAATTTTAATTCTCAAAAAAGGGATGGGTGCAATTGTACCCGGTCCGACACTTGTATTAATGACTCCGCCAACAAAAATTGAGACAAAACCTGGGGTTACCGAATAACTTAAATTCGCCCCTTGAGGAGTTGCTGCAGCATGTGCCTGACTGTAAACGCTGGTCGGATTGTCAGCGTCGGCCTGGGTAGCAGGCGGAGTTGATTGTCCAGTCCGTTGCGCTATTAATGCTCCTTGATAAGATTCTGTAACTTCATGCAGGATTAATTGACCAGGTTTTCCTAAGATATTTTCTGCTGTCTTCATTGCACCAGGATGTACAAGCTGCTGTGTCGATACTTCATTAATTGGGCCTTTTTTAGTGACTGTATTTCCCAAAAAACCTCCTCCAAAAAAGAGTTGACCTGTTTCAGATTTGCTAGTTGAACGTGCCTCTACATTTACAGTGATAGATTTATCGTCAATGGCAGTCTGTAATTGCGTTGAATTTTCGGTAGCTACTGAGGTCCCAAGAAAATCTGGCAAATATGATACTTTCCCATTTTCATCCATTGTCAATTGTAAAGCGCCTGCAACCGAGGCCTGTAATTGTTCAAAAGTTATTTTTCGATCAGTCTCTGTTCCTTTCAAGATTACATCATTAGGGCCGAGGCCATCTGGATCGATAAAGCGTAATGGATTATTGAATGTAAAATTATAAGGTGACCACCTGCGCATCTGTTCAGATTTGGGATCTACGGTTCCCCAACGGGCTGTTTGGTTATCGTACATTCTTGCTCCATAGTCCAGCCACCCTAAACCAGAACCATCACTGAACTCCTGCCGTTGTTCTTCCTTACCGTTGTATTTGTATTTATTCGTGAGGGAGCCTGCGCTCTTAGAAGATATTCCACTCATCGTCAACCCAAAAGGATAATAATGCGTCTCCTCCACCACCGGCCC
>JAATGT010000079.1 GCA_015654525.1 Bacteroidales bacterium | reverse complement strand
GATTTTTTCCAGATCAGCTTCCGAAGCCTGCATATCAGCTTTAGCGGCATCAATATTATACTTCATTTTCAATCCATCGAACAAAGTTACGCCGGTTGACAACCCTACTGACATTTGCGAAGAATTTGTACTCTGATAAGTATTATTCGAAGTCAATGAACGACCAAAGTACCAATTTTGGCTTGCCGAAGCATTTAAATTTGGCAACAGATTTTTACGTGCCTGATCATAGGCAATTTCTTTTGTTTTTTTTGTCAATGCTTGTTGTTTTACATTGCGGTTGTTTGCCAATGCTGTATCAACACATTGTTGAAGTGTCCAGGGCTTTTGAGCACTTGCCAGCAAAGATACCAACAATGCCCCCATTATCATATATATTTTTGTTTTCATTCTTGTAGATAAAGTTGATTACTTGATTAGCATATCAGTCGATTACTTCTTATCATCCGGTTTCTTTTCTTCTTTCTTTTCCAGAATTTCAGTTCCGCGAATCTTATCTTTAAGCGTCAAACCACTCTTCACCTCAATTCTGACACCATCCGACAAACCAATTTGAATCCGCTTTTTCGTGAAGGTCTGAGGTTCCTTAGTCTTCAACACGTACACAAAAGCCGTATCTCCACCAAACTCGATGCAACTTTCAGGAATGGTAATAACAGATTCCGATTTAGAAAAAACGATTTCGGCATTAGCACTATAACCGGCACGAATAAAAATTCCTTTAGGAACTTTCACAGCCGCTTTCATTTCGAACATAATCGCCCCGTTTTCTTCTTTTCCTTTGGGAGAAACATACTCCAGTTTAGCTGTCAGCTTCTGATCCTGCATAGCTCCTACTGTGATATCCATAGGCATACCTACTTTAATTTTCCCCACTTCCGTTTCATCCAGTTTTCCGACAAAAAGCATATCACTCATATTAGCAACCGATGCAATGGTTGTTCCATCGTTGAAGTTGTTCGACTGAATTACAGAGTTTCCAACTTTAATAGGCACATCCAGAATGGTTCCGGTTACTGTGGAACGTACCAAAGTATTACTGAATTGCGATTTATTGCTTGTGATACCATCGCGGGTCAGGCTTAAATTATCTTTTGCCGCTTTCAATTCCTCTTTATCATTTTTATATTGCAATTCGGTTTTTTCAAAGTCTTCTTTCGATATTACTTTGTCAGCATACAATTTCTTATCACGCAAATAGTTTTTTGCAGTCTGATCCAATGCTATATGAGCACGCGACACACGCGACTCGGCACTATTAAGTCCAACCATATCAGGAACAACCTTAATCTTAGCAATCACATCACCGGCTTTTACCAAATCACCGGCAGATTTATACAATTCGGCAATAATACCCGACATTTGCGGTTTAATTAAAATTTCATTCCGAGGATCAATTTTTCCGGTAGCTACGGTACGTTTATCAATATCACCTATCGTAACATTCTCGATTGTGTATTTTTTTACTTTAGGACGAGATTTTTGCCATAAAAACCAGAATGTCCAAAGTACAGCCACAGCCAAGATAACCAGCAAAGCAATTTTTAAAATCTTTTTCATAATGTTTTGTAGTTGTAATAATCCTTGCTTCCTTTAGGAGAAAATGGATTAATTAATTATTTAATTGTTTTTATTTTTTTATTGACTAATAAATTCACAACATAAGTAAGCAATAATATTTAACGATCTGTTTCATGAAACCAAAATACAGATAACCAGTCTAGTAACTCGTAACTATTTACTTGTAACTACTTATTACTCCTCACGTATTGCTTCTATTGGTTTTATATTCATGGCTCGATTAGCTGGTATAAACCCGGCCAGCGTGCCGATGATCAGTAAAATAAACATAGCTCCAATAGCAACGGTAAAACTGATTTGAGGATCTTTGAAAAACTGATCGCCATGGCTAAGTGCCATACCCACTAGTGAAAGCAACCCCACACCAAACATCAATCCGGCAATTCCGGCAATCAGTGTCAACACAATACTCTCACTCAATATCTGAACAATAATATCACGCGGTGTTGCTCCAAGTGCCCGCCGAATTCCGATTTCCTTAGTTCGTTCGCGAACGGTTACCAACATAATGTTACTGACTCCTACTGCTCCGGCAAATAAAGTTCCCAGGCCTACCACCCAGATTAAAGTGGCAATACCAATACCCAGATATAAAAACATATTAAACTCATCCTCAATATTAAAACCACCCACAGCCTTTTTATCTTGTGGCGAAATACTATGTTTTTCAGCTAAAACTTTATGCACTTTATCTTCTACTACTTTTACTTTAATTCCCGGTTTCGTAGTGATAGCCATAAAATGAATAATTTTACCCTTATTGAATGCCTGCTGCATGGTACTGAACGGAAGGACTACCGACTCTTCGGCATTGCCACCTATATTAATGCTCGATGTATGCCGGGCAACTCCGACTACCTGAAAATAAATTCCATTTACCTTGATATTTTTACCCAGCGGATTTTCATCTTTAGGGAAAAGGACTTCATAAACACGTTCGCCAATAACGCAGACTTTTCGTTTTTCTACAATATCAATATCATTTACATACCGTCCATACACCATTTTACTGGCATCAATTTCGTTATATGACGGATAACTGCCTTTTATATTATAACTTCCAGCCTTATCATTGCGTGTTACATTGTTGGTACTTCCACCACCGCCGAAAAGTACAGGAGCAAGATACTGTATTTCGGGAACTTTATTCAGAATCAAAGGAATATCCTCATTTTCCATATTCCAGGTTCGCCCTTTTTTGAACCCCTTATATGGTTCCGAGGTTTGATCAGCATAAACAAAGCAAGAGTTGGTTGCAAAGCCTTCGATCTGAGAACTCATTCCTCGTTGAAGTGCCACACCGGCACCCACCATAACTACCAACATGAACATTCCCCAGAAAACACCGAATGCCGTCAAAACACTCCGCGATTTATTATGTGTTATGGTAAACCATATTTCCTGCCAACGATCTAAATCAAACATACTATTAGTTCTTAGTTACGAGTTACAGGTTACCAGATAGCATCCATGCAACAACTATTTTTAATTAAATTACTATTAACTCTATACGTTCTCAACGTAAGTTTATTCTTCCCGCATTGCCTCTATCGGTTTAATCCTTACCGCCCTGCGAGCGGGCATATATCCAGCAATTACACCCGAAAGGATCAAGATTCCGGTGGAGATCAACACATAAGATAACTCAACCGTAGGATTTTTAAATACCGACATACCGTCACCTCCACCGGCTGCCGATTTCTCCATAATGAAATTAACCAATTCCGTTAAACCGATTCCCATCATCATGCCCACATAACCAAAAACGGTGGTAATTAAGATAGCTTCTACAATTACCGATTGTAATATAGTAGCAGGTGGAGCACCAATTGCCTTACGGATACCAATTTCGCGGGTCCGTTCTTTCACCGAAACCAGCATGATATTACTGACTCCCACTATACCAGCTATCAGAGTAAAAATTCCGATTACAGCTACAAAGATGGTAATACCATTAAAAATTTTCATGGTTTCGATATAATCGCGCTGCGAATTCCGTACCCACAAAGCCTGCGTATCATTCGGATCGAAATGCAGACTTTTCGACATGGTTCCTTTTAATTTATCATTAAATTTGTCATTAGCTTCTTTGGTTTCCAACCCTTTGACTGCCATAGCCACACTGTAAAATTTCAGATCGGGATTAAAGATATACTGAGCGGTTGTAAAAGGAATATAAGCCGAGGGATCACCCCAACGCTCTTTCTTGGAATTGATGCCGACTACCTGAAACATGACCGCGCCAACCCGAATATATTTACCCATAGCCGATTTCCCTTTAAAAAGGACTTCTTCTATTTTCTTATCAATTACAATAACCTTATTGCTCGATTTCATATCCAAAGTATTCAGAAAGCGACCGGCATTCGGTTCGAATTTCAGGTTAAATATCTGACGATATATTGGGTTTACTCCTTTTATATTGTAGCTACCGTATTCATTATTATAGGTTATGGTCAGCTGCTTTTGTATCACACCGGTTTCACCGGCCGCTTCCTTCAAATTATCATGCACATCGGTAAGTTGCTTCTCTGAAAAATTAAGTGTTCTTCCGCTTTTCAGCCCTTGATACGGAAGCGACGAAGTCCCCGACCACATCTGTACCGTATTGGAAGCCCGGTCATTAAAGTTAGAAGTAACACCGTTTTTCAATCCGTTACCGGCACCAAGCAAAACAATCAGAATAAATATGCCCCACGACACCGAAAGCCCGGTCAGAACCGTACGCAACTTATTGTGCTTTAAGCTGGCTATTATTTCTTCTATGGTATTAATTGTAAACATACTTTTATTCGTAAGTTATTGAATTGTGGAATTGTATAATGATCAAAATCATTTTTTCTCAATAGTTTCAATCAGTCCGTCCTTTATGTGGATGATTGAATTTGTTTCGTCGGCAACCGACCTCTCGTGCGTAACAATAATAGTAGTTAATCCATTTGCGTTTAGTTCTCCAAGCAATTTCATAACTTCCACCGTGGTTACACTATCCAACGCTCCGGTAGGTTCATC
>JAATGT010000291.1 GCA_015654525.1 Bacteroidales bacterium | reverse complement strand
TTTCTCCTTTATACAAATGGACACGCGATATAGATGTGGCTAATATATATGGGTCTGATAAGGATTTGACAGACGGAGGCTCAGGCGATGGCATGAATTATCCGACTTTAAAAACCTATAACGTAGGTTTATCATTAACTTTTTAATTTGATTTGTTCATTAAAATCAAAATATTTACAAATGAAAAAAATAATATTCCCTTTATTAGTGCTTTGCACTCTTTTAGCATCATGCAACCTGACAGAAGAGCCGCAGTCATCTGCATCAAAGAAATTAATTTTTGGTACCGAAGCCGGGCTTAAAACATACAGCTATTCTTTCTATAATATATTACCTGACGCCGGTTGGGCTTATCAACAAGATGGTATGGTAGACTATGGTGCTGTAAACAGTATCGACAATTTTATCCGAAAAGGAGCCTATTCGGCATCGATCAGCACAGGCTGGACATGGAACAATTTGAGAAACATCAACTATTTTATTCAAAATTGTACGGATGCAAATATAAGCGATGCTGTAAAAAACAATTATATCGGTATTGCCCGATTTTTTAGAGCATGGTATTACTACAACATGGTAGTACGTTTTGGCGATGTACCCTGGGTTGACAAAGCTATGGATATCAATGATCCTAATCTTTACGCCAAACGGGATTCACGTACAACCATTATGCAACATATGATCGAAGATCTTGATTTTGCCAGTAATAATATAACAGAAACCGCAGGCGATGGAACTCTGATTTCAAAATGGACTGCTTATGCACTAAAATCGCGTATCTGCCTGTTCGAAGGTACCTTTGAGAAATACCACACAGAGTTAAACCTGACCGGATCGACAAACAATTATCTGCAACTAGCTGCCACTGCAGCAAAATACCTGATGGATAATTCGGGCTACAAATTGTATACTACGGGAGGAAGTAGTTCTTCTTTCAGAACACTTTTCACATCGGACGTACCGGTTTCAACCGAAGTAATTTTGGCAGACGCCTTCAGTTCTGCAAATTCAGTGTATAGCTCAGCTAACTGGTGG
Organism: Bacteroidales bacterium; assembly: GCA_015654525.1. Lineage (GTDB taxonomy): Bacteria > Bacteroidota > Bacteroidia > Bacteroidales > Paludibacteraceae > Paludibacter. The sequence continues at coordinate 4,421 of JAATGT010000291.1, read as the reverse complement.
TGGACCTCGAGTACTTATGGCTCAAGATGGAGCATGACCCGCAAATTTGTAAATACGTTTTTAAATAGCAACGGGACTCCGTTTACAGATAATGCCAACTATAGTACGATGGGGTTCTATGATGAGTGTCAAAATCGTGATGCACGCCTGGCTCAAACCATCCGCACTCCGGGTTACAAACGCGATGGCTCGTATGCAGCTCCCAACTTTGCAAGTTATACCTTCACAGGTTATCAACCAATTAAATATTGCCTGGATCCAACTTCATACGATAATGGACAATACAACACCAATAGTATTCCATTGATTCGTTATGCCGAAGTACTTTTGAATTATGCCGAAGCCAAAGCCGAATTGGGAACTCTGACAGATGCCGATTGGCTTGCAACTGTAGGTGCACTCCGCTCAAGAGCTGGAATTACCGGAGGTTTAAACACCAAGCCGACTACAGTTGACTCTTATCTTCAAACCAACTATTTTCCTTCTATCACCGATCCTGTGATCCTTGAAGTGCGACGGGAACGTTCCATTGAGTTAGCACTCGAAGGATTCCGCTTTACCGACCTTAATAGATGGAAAGTGGGTGAACTGATGACAGTAACATGGGATGGAATATATGTACCTGCACTAAACACTCTGATTGATCTTGACCAAAATGGCACAATGGATGTGGTATTCTATAATGGAGCCGCTAACAAACCATCCGGTCTGCCTTCCGGCTGTGCTGCTATTAATGTGGATGGTTCTGTGGGTATCACATTGAGCAATGGTACTTCCGGTAATATTATTTTCGCCGGCGACAGGTACTGGTATCCTGATGGTCGTCAGTATTATTACCCTATACCAACTACGGCTATTACAAAGAATCCGAATTTGACGCAAAATCCGGGTTGGTAATAAAGCTCAATAATAAATCTTAGTCTGATGGAACTTGTTTCAAATAAACGAAACGAGTTCCATTATTCTATAAAAACATTTTAAATGAAGAAAATACTATTCATTGCGTGCGCAGCATTGTTTGCTTTTAATGTACACGCCGAGAAAGAAAAGCATGTTATTCTGATTACGATTGACGGTTTCAGACCTGATTTTTATTTTGAAAAGAAATGGCACACTCCGAATCTGCATAAAATGGTGCAGGAAGGAACTTACGCCTTTGGAGTGAACAGTGTTTTTCCATCAATTACCTATCCGTCACACACCACCATTGTTACCGGAGTACAACCGGTTGAACACGGAATTTATTACAATAGCGTATTCGAACCGGATAGTGTGACAGGGAAAATCTACTGGAATTTTCATCAAATTACGGCTCCTACCCTATGGCAAGCCGTTACGAAGGTCGGATTAAGAGCTTCTTCTATCAATTGGCCGGCTTCAGCCGAAGCTCCTGTGACGTACAACATCCCTGATATTGGCGGCAGACGGGATAATATGATAAAGTATTCTGCTCCGGCAGGATTTTTAGACACATTGAATAATCAGTTATTTCATCGAAAAGAAATAGCTGATATTGATTTAGGGAAAGATCAGAATTCCGCAAAAATTGCTGCTTGGGTCATAAAAAAAGACAAGCCCAACTTTATGACAGTTCACTTGTTTTCGGTTGATCATTTCGAGCATCAGGAAGGACGACATGGTAAAAAGGTGGAAGAGGCAATTGCTGATGCCGACGAAGGAGTCGGAATAATCAGGCAGGCCATTCAAGAGGCCGGAATGACTGACAATACCTTGCTGATTGTAACCGGAGATCATGGATTTTTGGATGTAAACACCAATGTCTTTCCAAATGTATGGTTGGCTAAAGCCGGATTATTAGACAATCCGAACGGACAATGGAAAGCCCGTTTTCATTCCACAGGTGGAAGTGCTTTTTTGTTTTTGAAAGATAAAAACGATACGGGAACACTCCTGAAAGTAAAATCAATGCTGAGTAATTTGCCTGCTGAAGAAAGCAAATATATTCGGGTCATTACAACTGCCGAAGTACAAAAGATCGGTGCCGATCCCAATGCCTCATTGGAATTATCCGGGTTAAACGGAGCTTCCTTTGGAAATGAATATACCGGAAAAGCGGTTCGTACTGGCAAAGGTGGTACACACGGCTATTATCCTGATTGCCGGGAGATACAGACAGGTTTTCTCTGCATAGGTAAAAGTGTGCAAAACAATTATGAAATAAAGGAAATGAATCTGAGAGATATCACAGCAATCGTTGCTCAGTATCTTGAAATTCAAATGCCATCCTGCAAGGGAACAGTGCCTGCAGGTTTATTCAAATAAACAATCATCATGAAGAAAATCGAATATCTATTATTATTTTTAATGCTATTGTCAGCTAAGGTAATAGCAAATCAACCGGCTGCTTTTACGGTAGCCACCTATAATCTACGACAAGCCAATCACGAAGATTCGGTAAACGGCAATGGCTGGGGACAACGTGCTCCCTACATAGCAAAAATTGCTTTGTTTCACGGGTTCGATATTTTCGGAACACAAGAAGGATTTTATGGACAGCTGCAGGACTTGAAACAGCTGATGCCGGGATATGAATATATCGGAGTGGGGCGCGACGATGGAAAGAAACAGGGAGAACATTCTGCCATATTTTATCGTACTGATAAGTTTCAGGTACTCGATCATGGCAATTTCTGGCTGTCGGAAGATCAAACAAAACCTAATTTCGGTTGGGATGCAGTATGCATCCGTATTTGTACCTGGGGAAAGTTTAAGGAGATCGGTACCGGACTTACATTTGTGTACTTCAACCTACACATGGATCACAAAGGAACGAAAGCCCGTAAAGAGAGTGCTAAACTGATTCTGAAAAAGATTCAGGAAATGCCAAAAGGTATGCCGGTAATACTGACAGGCGATTTTAATGTCGATCAGTTTTCACCTTCCTATCAGTTATTGAATACATCAAACATATTGCGTGATTCGTACGATAAAGCGGCTTTGACTTACGAGCCTGTTGCTGGCACATTCAACGGATTCAATTCCAACAATTCACCCATTGGGCGCATTGATCATATTTTTCTGACCAATGATTTTTCGGTGCTAAAATACGGTATTTTAGACGATACTTATCGAGCCGCAAACAAGGAGAATGAAAATAATGTACATGTTAAGGCTATTGAGAAGCAAAAATCAGAAGCCAGATGCCCTTCCGACCATTTTCCGGTGATGATAACTGTGGAAGTAAAATAGATGTTTTGATGCATTACATTCCTGAGTTATTATATTCGTTTTAATATAGTAGCCGGAGTGAAACAAAAACATCCCGAGACTAAGAAAATAGTTTCGGGATGTTCTTATTTCAGAAAAAGAAATCCTTCCAAAATTACACCTTAGAGAGTTCCTCTTTTGGCAGTAGAATAACCTAGATTTTCAATTCCGCCTGAAAAACGGTTACGGCTTGACCTTTTATCTCTACGCGATCGTTCAGCAGTTTTACTTTCAACCTACCGGTACGTTTAGAGAGTTGATAAGAGTTGAATTCCAACTTACCAGTCTTTGCATGCCACAAAGGCGTGAGTGCACAATGCGCAGAACCCGTAACGGGATCTTCGTTAACACCTGCCAACGGTGCAAAAACCCGCAATACAAAATCACGATCGGCTTGCTCACCTTTAGCCGTTATCATCAGATGGGCAAGTCCGTTTGTTTTCATTCGTTCAAAATCCGGCTTAGCATCTAAAATATCTGCTTCCGAAGGCGCAACGGCAATTACCCAATCATAAATACTCGAATACATTTCTATTGGTTCAAAACCCACTGTAGCTTTAAAGTCGGACGGAACATCCATTTTAGCTAACGGATATTCAGGAAAATTCATGGTTATCCAATCGCCTTCCTTAGTAATAGTCAAATCACCACCTTCGGCTTTGAAAACAATAGCTTCATCCGCTTTTTTCAATCCCAGTTCGTAAATAATGTGCCCACTGGCAAGTGTTGCATGCCCACAAAGCGGCACTTCACGGTTGGGTGTAAAGTAACGTATCCGAAACTCCTTTCCATTGGGAATGATAAAAGCCGATTCGGAAAGATTCATTTCTGCAGCCAGCTGTTGCATCTTTTCTGATGGAAAATGTTCATCCACTATCATTACACCTGCCGGATTACCTTTGAAAGGTGTTGATGTAAAAGCATCTACTTGATAAATAGTGTTCATATTGACTTATTTGATTAAATTAAATATTCTCGCACACAAAGTATACTGATTAAACTGAAGAACACTGATTAATGTAGTTCTCAAATTCATTCTGATTCGGTGAATTTTTTGTGTTCCGGGTGCTAAATAATAGTATTCGCTAAAACACCAAATCACAATTTGATTCCACAGCATCAACATTTGCACCGAGACTTTTGTAAAAATCAATAGCCGGTTGGTTCCATTCAGATACCTGCCAACGAAGCTT
>JAATGT010000359.1 GCA_015654525.1 Bacteroidales bacterium | reverse complement strand
TCTTCAGGGGCAAATGCCCAACATGAGTTTGCAGCCAATGCTGTAAAGTTAGTAACCCCCAAAGCAAAAGATTGGGGTGTACCCGATGCAACGGTAACGAAGCTGACCGCTTCTTTTACCGATTATGATGCCAAGTATGCTGTAACCAGCAATCCCGCCACCCGTAGCCCGACAGCAACAACGACCCGGAATACAGCATGGGAAGTTGTGAAGGTTGATCTGAATGATTTGTACAAGCATTACTTGCTGAACAATGATGCCATCACCCCGGCTGAAAAGGAAGCGCTTCATATTAACGAGAGTGCGGGTGGGGGAGCCAGTACACCTGCTCCCACCACTACACCGATTGTGGCACTGGCATCGGAAGAGATTGGAGCATTGCGTGTAATTTATTCCGATTCTTCGGCTCCGGGTACGCACTACAAACCGGAATAATGTGGTGTTTTGTGAACTGCGGTACCAGGTAGGTGGAACCGCTCCGGCTACTCCGGCCGATTGTAACGAAACTGCTAATATCTCGCGTTCGCATGCAGCTCTTCAGTTTGAACCCGAAGATCGTGGTAAAGCTGTTTATCTATTTGCCCGCTGGACAAACCGCAATGGCAAAACAGGTCCCTGGGGTGGTATGCTGACAGGATTAGTGCCGTAAAATACCACCTCACGTGGTTTTTTCAAAAGCATGCAAACAACACAAAGTTTCGCAAATAAGATTTGTAAAGTAGAATATTATTTCATTGTTGTCCGGTAAAGAATAGTAGATTCTTCACTTCGTTCAGAATGACAGATCATTACCCCCTATCCCCAAGCATAAAACATTGATTGTCATTTCGAGGTTGCACCCAAAAAAAATTGTGGTAAAATGTGGCGATGACATGAAAATATATATAGTGCTGATAATTAGAATACAACTAAATTATGTCATTGGTAACGAAGTGAGAATTGAAAATCGGCGTTAGCCAAATCTCTCACAAAGTTTCATATATAAAGTTTACCGGACAACAATGATATTATTTACTGAATTTCAATTTAATAAGATTGCGTTAATTTGCGCATTTTGGTTATTTGCGTGCTTTTGATACAACCCCACATGAAGCTATCAAGGAATATACTCCGTCAGGAATTAAATGTCAACAGAATAATTTAAGAGCTCAGATCTTACATGAAAAGACAGAAAATATAAAAAGCTCTTATTTAATAAACAGGTAATAAAAAAATGCAGTCCAAATTCCATAACTACTCAGATTTTGCCTAAAAAAGGCCAAGGCTCTGGTTAATTGATTTTCGACCGTTTTTTCAGATATCCCTTTCAGTAATGCAATTTCTTTATTTGAGAGACCTTTTTCACGACTAAGGATAAATATCTCCTTTCGTTTAAGGGGTAATTGCTCGATAAGTTCTTCGTACCGCTGCTTCAGAAAGAAAAAATTTGTTTGCTCTTCGGTTCCGCCGCTATCCGATTCACCTACCTGAACCATGTAATCAAGATATTTTTGTTCCGTTAATCGTTTGCGAAACAAAGAAAGCATTGCATTTTTAGCGATTGTAAAAATATATGCATCAAAATTAGTATCTTTTTTTAAAGTATACCGACTTTCCCAAATCTTTATAAATACATCTTGTACAACATCATAGGCATCATGCTCGTTTTTGAGGTACGCAATTGAAAACCGAAAAATTCTTGTATGGAAAATGGAGAAAATTTCTTCCATTACCTTCTTGTCATCAAGACGTAAGCGTTCTGCAAAATTACTCTCTGTATAAATCATAAGACGAGAAGTTTAAAATAGAATAGATTGTAATAAATAAAAGATTAACCGAAACGAAATATGTACAAAGGGAATATGTATATTAATACAGATTCAATTTCCAAATAATAAAATAATCTCCCCTTGTCTATTTAAAATCCAAATTACTTATTACGATTACAACCACAACAATTATAACCATTGTGTATGGACAAATTTAGCCTACACTATAAAAAAAGATGAAGTCTTCAACCTACATGTATACACTCAGCAGAATTAAAAATAGATCAAAATTGAAGAATGTTCATTTTATAACTACTTAAGCAGCAAACAATCGGTTTGGGAACAATCAAAATAAAGTGTGTAAATCAGCACTCTACTACAGATTGAGTCTATCCTGTTTCATTTATAGGATTGAATGGACTGGGTCTATCAAAATTACACCCAGTCCATGTTATATAAAACATATCATTTTTCAGAACCCACATGGGTTCCTGACTAAGAAGTTCAACACTCAATTGTCATTTTTGAATATCAATGGTTTGTTTTGGAACATTCCAGCCTTCAACAGTCACTTTTCCATTAATATTTCCAGCATAGTCCAGATGAATAGTCTTTTCTGATCCAGAAAGTACCGACACATAATTGTTGTCATAGAATACAGGCATAACACGTTTTCCGGTAGCAGAATCCACTAATGAAACCCTATTGAAAAATGCTAAAGGATTACCGAAAGGATTAGCTATTTTAACCTCAATCGTATTTGAAGAAACTTTACGAGCCGTAACAGCCACATTCGCTTTCTTCATATGTTGCAATCCGGAATAATTACCTGTTAAATCGGGCAACCAGTAGATATTTTCGCTCATCAAATTCTGTTGAGCATCAATTATCTGCATTTTGAGGAATGCTCCTTTTTTTGCACGTTGTTTGTCCATATCCGTTTTTAATGGGAAATACTGCTGAGCTGATGTAGGGCTAATCTCAACAATCATATCATTCGCCGGAATTTCTTTTCCATCAATATCTATAAACGAGGTCTTAAGCATCATGTCATGATAAGATCGGAAAGTGTTATTCACAATCATCGTCATTCCATCTACCGGATTACACATTACATGTAAAGCTTCGCTACCATTACGAAGTCCATATAAACACGCGTTTACATCAAGGTAATAATCATACATCTGCCCACGTAGTGCTGTCCACGGATTCTGCGTTTTCCAGATGATAAATCCGGTATACCAATCCCAGCTATGAGCACTGAATCCTTCTGCAAGAGCACGGTACTGATCAAAATTGACTAACTGAGCTATATCTCCAAACTCTTTGATATTTTTAGGATTGCCGTAGGGTGCAATAAAATTACCATAACCAATGTCTTTGTGATAATCCCAAACCGAATCTATCTTATTTTGTTTATAATCTGGAATTATACGATTTTCCTGAGGAAGAAACCGCTCCAGTGATTCTGCATCTCCTGTTCCAACAGAACCCACCTCGGAATTGAACGGGAAAGTACGGTAACTCCAGAATGCCTTCGGATCCTGAATAGTATACGGTCCATCTCCATTTCCTCCAATCGAGTTGTAAGACATGCTATCAGCATTTGAATATTTAAAGAAGCAACGTGTACCATCCAGTTTTGGCAATAGAGAATCCTGTAAAGGAATCAGTATATCAGCAGGAGGTGGAATTTCATTACCTCCACACCAGATGGCCAGTGAAGGATGGTTACGTACCATCTTAATCATATCTGCCATCGAAATGAGTGATAAAGCGTGATCGTCAGGATATTGGCGACGAGTCCACTGATCTTCTTTTTTCATCGGATCCACCCAACGACCATTGCAGTCACCAGAGAACCAGAAATCCTGAAATACTAGCATTCCATATCTATCACATGCATCGTAGAATTCAGGACGTTCAATGAGTGCTCCTCCCCAGATTCGGATTAAATTGAGATTCATATCACGATGAAAACGAATTTCAGCATCGTATCGTTCGGGAGAGAACCGCAACATGGCATCGGATATAATCCAATTACCCCCTTTTATGAATATTTTCTGACCGTTGACTGCAAATTGCATACTACGGGTATGTTCGTTCCATGCATGTGTAATTTCACGAACACCCACTTTTAGATCTGTATCGTCCAATACTTTGCCATCAGTTGCCACAAAACGATAGATAAGGTCATAAAGTGGATGCTCACCATACATATTCGGCCACCAAAGTTTTGGATTTTTCAATGTAAGGTCTGGAAGTTTTACCTCAGTGGTTCCTGAAGCTGCAAGCACTACAGGCTGTTTCACGGTTTGACCATCGATGGTATACTCCACAGTTCCACGAATCGGTTTTGCCTGCGGATTCTCCACTTCTATCGTAGCTTTGATGATAGCTGGTTCTTGTTGCTTACCCTCAGGATCGCGTTTCCCGGGAACAACAGTAATAACATGCGGATTTTTCAACGAGACACCATGCGTCTTTTCAATTGTCACCTTATCCCAAATACCGGTATTACGATCGCGAATGGGCTGAATCCAGTCCCAACCGACAGCATATTGGTGCGATAGATTCTTCGCAATACGACCATCACCACCCTGACCACCGTTCGGGTCTCCTACAGGATCAACGGGATAAACAATCACCGCCAAGCGATTATTCCCGTCTTTAGCCAACAGCGAAGTGACATTGTAAGACTGACGAAGGTACATTCCAGATTGACGTTGAGAATTTACCTTTTTGCCATTAAGAAAAATATAGCAAGCATAGTTAACACCGCGAAAGTTGAGATAGACCTGATCGTTACTTTTTGCCTGTGTTTCCTGAAAATCCTTCACAAACCAATAGGTATAGTAATCACGACCTGTGTAATAGATATCAGGAATTTTTTTGTCGTTCATTCCATAAAATGGGTCAGGAACCTCCTTGTTATTTAGCATGGTAGTAAGAACCGTTCCCGGCACAGTAGCAGGTGTCCAACCATTCAATAAAAATTCTGACTGACTAAGTTGTTCACCTGTCACCGTCACTTGTTTGGTGTTCTGACATTGCCATCCGCTCTTCAATTCATATTGCTCGTGTGCTGATACGCCGACAAACGAGAGAGAGAGAAGAAGTATTGGTATAAAATGCTTCATTGGATTGATTTTTTATTGTGTTTCAATTAGGCCATCATCAAAAGTAATAGCTCGCTGATTATTCATTTAATAAACCTTTGATTTAGGTCTGTCTTGTTCGTTAACTCCAAATTCTTTATTCGGTTTATCACCCATTACAAATTCCAAAGTACCACCTTCCATAATGTTTTTATAAGTGATAAAGGAATGAGAATAAGTTTGATTATTCAACTTCACCGACTGTATATAAATATTGGTTGTCCCTGTTTTATGTACGTCGATTATGAATTTTTTACCCGCAGGCAAAGTAATGGTCGCCTTATCGAACGACGGAGAACCAAATACAAAACAAGCACCGGCAGGATTAACCTGATAGAAACCTAAAGAAGATAAAATATACCAGGCAGACATTTGGCCACAGTCTTCATTTCCACTCAGTCCTGCAGGTTTATCAAAGTAGCGGTTTTCAAGAATATAACGAATCTTTTCAGCTGTTTTCCATTGTTGCCCAACATAAGCATACAAATAAGCTATGTGATGACTTGGTTCATTGCCATGAGCATATTGACCAATTAAACCCGAGATATCGGGTGATGCTTCCGCTCCCAGACTTCCTTGAACTATAAATAAGCTGTCAAGTTTATTTGTAAAAGGTTTTTCACCACCAAACTGGCTAATAAGGCCTTCTACATCTTGAGGAACTAACCATGTGTATTGCCATGCATTACCCTCAGTAAAATCACCCCATTCATGGATCGACTTGAAAGGATCAAGCGGTTCACGGAAGGAACCGTTGTCAAGTTTTGGACGCATAAAACCAGTCTTTGGATCGAAATATTGAGTATATGCTTTAGCACGTTTTGAATAGTATTCATAATCGCTTTGCTTACCCAGTTTTTGGGCTAGTTGAGCAATTGCCCAATCAGACAACGCATATTCAAGTGCTTTAGAAACCGATTCCTTTTCTTTGTCGGCCGGAATATAACCTTTTGCTTTGATATAGTTTACACCGTAATCGTCGCGCATTGAAGATGTCTTCATGGCTTCAAGTGCCAATTCCGGATCAATGCCTTTGAAACCTTTGAAATAAGCATCTGCAATAACAGGAATAGCCGGATAACCTACCATACAATCTGTTTCAGAACCCATCAATGGCCAAATCGGTAATTTACCCTGTTGCTTATAAATGGCAAGCAGCGATTGCACCATATCAGGTACACGATCGGGCTGAATGATGGTATAAAGCGGTTGTGCAGCACGATACACATCCCACAACGAGAAAACTGTATAGTTTTGGAATCCAGGATTTTTATATTCCTTTTTGTCTGTACCTCTGTAATCGCCATTATGATCGTTGAATAATACTGGGGCAGTAAACATGTGATACATGGCAGTGTAAAAGGTCCTCAATTGATGAATATCTTTTGATTCAACAGAGACTTTGCCTAATTCTTTGTTACATTTTGCATATGCATTATCAGCCACTTGTTGAAAATTCCATGTCGGAATCTCCGCCGTAATATTAGCTAAAGCATTTGATTCGCTTACCGGGGACACCCCTATTTTGACCATGATAATTTCTTTAGCTGCGGTTTTAAAATTCAAAACCGCTATAGCCGAATCTCCGTCAAGCTCTACTCCTTTTTGTGGCTTCATACTATTAAACAACACGGTTGCATCAGCTCCACGCGACAGCTTTATAGCAAAGTATAGCCGTTGATCTTTTGACCAACCTGTAGAGTAACGGTAACCGGTATATGTAGTAGCATCTACTTTTTTAATAAAAGTTTTGACGGGCTTGTCCCAACCAATACCCATAGCCAGATTGATACCTATGTGTGCTGCTGAAGATTGCGGAAAAGTATATTTATGAAATGCTACGCGTTCTGTAGATGTCAGTTCTGCTTTTATCGAATAAGCTCTCAGGTTCATTGAATAATAACCTGGCTTAACTACTTCATCTTTGTGTGTGTATAGTGTGGCCCAACCAGACAAAGGAACTTTTTCTGTACCCGGACTTGTCATCAGTTTACCGATATAAGGCATCATCAAAATATCACCTAAATCTCCAATACCTGTACCACTAAGATGCATTTGTGAAAACCCAGTTACTATACTGTCGGAATAGTGATAGCCCGAACACCAGTCCCAGCCTTTCACGTAATTATTTGGTCCCACCTGAACCGCACCAAACGGAACATGAGCGCCAAGAAAAACATGACCATGATCGCCCGTTCCGATGTAGGGATCAACAAATCGCGCAACGTCTCTGGTTTGCGCACTTCCACTCTGCAAAACAGCAAACAGCAGAAGTAGAATTGACAATAAATTCCTTTTTATCATTTGTGTAATTATTATATCTGTTTGTACTTAGTTTATTATAAGATCTTGTAAAGCGAGAAATCTTCAAAAAATATTTCTTTGTGTTATAAATGTACTATTTTTTTCGAATTTTATAGCCAATTGTTCCAAAATAAAAAATGAACAAATAAGCCGGAAGTAAAATCCAATAAGCTTGTTGATAATCAGCTACAGTGGACAATTCTGAAGTCTTAAAGGTATCTAATAGAAATCCGAATAGCAACGGTAACACAGCTCCTCCCACAATACCCATCACTAAAAGCGAGGCTCCGGTTTTAGTAAATTTACCCAAATCGGCAATAGCAAGAGGCCAGATAGCTCCCCATAAAATTGAATTGGCAAAACCAACAGCAATCATACCATATATTCCCATTTCGCCGGGTAGAAAAACAACACAAAGCGATGCAACCAAGCCAATACTAGTAAATAACTTAAGTGCATTGGTTTGTGAAATAACTTTGGGGATCATTAAAACACCAAAAACATATCCTACAAACATCCCAATCGGAACGTATTTAGCATATCCCTCGGGATTAGCAACATCCTCTCCAAAAACTGCTTTAGCAAAACCAATAATAGAAGCCATTGGTAAGGTTTCAACACCAACATAAAAGAACAAAGCTATAACACCTAATAATAAATGCGGCATCTGAAATACGCTTGTCTTTCCTGACGCATAAGTACTGATGATATTTTCTTCAGTTTCATCCTCACCAGCTGCTTTTACTTCAGGTAATGGAGCAAAGTATATAAACACACTCAGAACAATCAGAATACCGGTTACAATATAAAATGGAAACGAAACCTGATTGAGCTGTACGTTTTTTAAATCCAAAAACAAACCAAGAAAAACAGGTCCCATCCACCAGGCCAATTTATTCATAATACCCATCAAACACATACGCATTGCTGCACTTTCGTGAGGTCCAATAATGGTTACATATGGATTAACAGATGCCTGCAACAACGTATTTCCAATTCCTCCAATAAATAATGCCAACAAAAAAACAGGGAAGCTGGACAAACCAGCTGATGGTACAAATAGCACCATACCTACAGCCATTATAAGGAGTGAAAACACGATACTCTTTTTATAACCAACTTTTTTAATTACCCAACCTGCAGGGGATCCAAACACCACAAAAGCCGAAAAGATAGCAGCCGTAACAAGGTACGATTGAGCAACAGAAAGATGTAGGGCATCTTTCAAAAACGGAGTTAAAAAACCACTGATTCCAACACCAAATCCAATAACAAAAAATAATATACCTACTATAAGCAATGGAATAACCAGCGTATTCCCTTTTTCTGTTTTCGCCATGTTTTAATATTTAATAAAAGAATAAATAGATGAAAATTATTTAATTCAATCAACTGCTCTTTGTTATAGTTCTTACAATGATAGAGCTTTACGCCGACAAAAGTGATTGGTGTTCGTTCGCAATTTTAATAATAAGTTCTCCAAACAATGTATTTGCCCAGGCAAACCAAGGACGAGAGAACTTCATAGCATCATCCTTATGAAACGCTTCGTGCATAAATCCGGTTTCTGCGTCGGTGCGTATAAGTGTTTGAAGACATTCTCCAATTTCATGTTCATCAGTAGAAGTAAGTGCTTGCATGATAAAACTCATTGGCCATATCCAATCGAGACCTACGTGCGGACCACCCACACCGGCAGCCGCTTTTCCTTTGAAGAAATAGGGGTTATCACTGCCGAGAACTAAACGACGTGTATTTTTATAAATCGGATCGGATATTTTGATAAATGAACACAGATAAGGCAAACCCAATAAGTTGGGAACATTAGCATCATCCATAAAAACATGCCCGCCAAAACCATCCACCTCGTAAGCATATACTCTGCCGTATTTTGGGTGAGTGGCAATTCCATATTGATTTACAGCTAGAAATACCTCTTTGGCCAAAACCTTACATTTGGAAGCAAAACTGATATCACCGGTAACCTTATTGGATATTTCGGCTAATTGATTTAATGATTCAACTGCAAACAGGTTGGACGGAACTAAGAAGCTAAAAAGTGTAGAGTCGTCCGACGGACGGAAAGAAGAACAGATTAAACCTACCGGATTAACTGGGCTTCCAAATCCTTTATTGAGAACAGTATCGCTCTGTTTATCGGTGTCACGAGTAAATGAATAAGCGGTATCCATTGTTCCCTTTTTGCGTTGTTGCTCCACAAAAGTTTCATAAACGCGTTTCATGGCACTCTTCCAAGTTTCGTCAAACATAGTGGTATTTCCTGTTATTTTCCAATAATGATATGCCAAACGAATAGGGTAACACAAAGAGTCAATTTCCCACTTTCGTTCATGCAATTCGGGAATCATCTTGGTGTGATCCTTATCCCATTCGCTTCCTGTAGCTCCTTTATTGAATGCGTTGGCATACGGGTCAAGATTAATGCACCAACTCTGACGACGAATAATCCCTTCAATCATAAGACTCAATTGACTATCTTTCGAAGCCAAAGGCAAATAAGGAAAAACCTGTGCAGATGAATCGCGCAACCACATAGCTTCTATATCACCGGTAATAACAAAGGTATTAGGACGTCCATTCTTCATTTCAAATTCCACTGTTGTGTCCAGCGTATTTGGATAACAGTTTTCAAACATCCAGGCCAATTTCGGATTCTTGATTTTTGGTTTTATTTTCTGAATAACCTCCTCTACAGCTTTTGAGGTAAAATTTCGTTTTGCCAATATAGGACGTTTGCTGACATAAGTAATGTCCGAAGGTTGTAATGGCGATGCCGGCGACAATATATTACCAAAAATACTTTTGCCCATTGCCAGCCCGGCCAATGCCATTCCTCCTGTACGTAAAAAGTCTCTGCGTGAAGTCATGATTCTATAAGATTAACGTTGTATTGAAATATCATATTTTACTGTGCTATTCATCAAAACTAATTCTACTAACTATGTGTTTGTACATCTCAACTATTTTTCATTTACCGAGAATGAATAAGGAGCATCAGTATTTGACGTTCCTCTCTTCATATTAGGTTGCGACGACATATCGAAATGCAATTGAGTACCTTTCATCAGTTCCGAATGGCTTAGCCAGTTCTTAGTATACTGTGTTCCATTAAGTGTTAGCGAATTTATATATTTATTGGTGCTACTATTCTGAGGGGCATCAAGAATTACTTGTTTTCCATTTTCCAGATTCAACACTATCTTTTTAAACAATGGAGCACCTAAAACGTACTGATCCGAAGCCGGACAAACAGGATAAAAGCCCATAGCTGAGAACACATACCAGGCAGAAGTTTGTCCATTGTCCTCATCTCCACAAAATCCATCGGGAGTAGCAAAGTAAAGCTTATCCATCACTTCGCGCACATGTGCCTGAGTTTTCCATGGCTGACCAGCATAATCATAAAGATAGATCATATGCTGGATGGGTTGATTACCATGCGCATAATTACCCATGTTCATAATTTGCATCTCTCTGATTTCGTGAATAGGGGAACCATAATAACTGTCATCAAAAACGGGTGGAATGACAAATACCGAGTCGAGCATGGATACAAACTGATCTTTACCACCCATCAGTCCGATAAGTCCCTCAATGTCATGAAAAACAGACCATGTATAATGCCAACTGTTTCCTTCGGTAGGCATCGCCCCACTTAAAGGGGCTGAACGGTTTCTGAAACGTTCCATTTTGATTCCGTCCACGCATCAACTTTGTTTCTGAGTCAAATACATTTCTATAATTCTGAGACCGCCTAGCAAACAAATCCACTTCCTTTTTCGGGCGTTTCAATAGTTTTGCCAATTGATAAATAGCATAGTCATCGTAAGCATATTCAAGAGTTCGGGCTGTATTCTCGTTAATTTTTACATCGTAAGGTACGTATCCCAATTTATTATAAAAAGCCGCACCCTTGCGTCCTACAGACCCCAGAGGTCCCTCATTGTTACTATTTTTCAAGACAGCTTCGTAGAGTTTATTAATATCGTATCCACGAGCACCTTTCATATATGCCTTAGCAATAATGGATGCAGAATTAGAACCCACCATACAATCGCGATGTCCGGGGCTAGCCCATTCGGGAAGCCAACCGCTTTCATTATAAGCATTTACTAGCCCTTCCTGAATATGAGCATTCAACGTAGGCTCAATAAGGTTGAAAAGTGGAAACACCGCCCGAAAAGTATCCCAAAAACCATTGTCGGTAAACATGTAGCCGGACTTAACTTCGCCGCTATACGGACTGTAATGCACAATATTTCCACCACCATCTACTTCGTAGAACTTACGTGGGAAAAGCATGGTACGGTATAAGCAAGAATAGAATGTTCGGGTCTGATCTACAGTACCACCTTCGGCCACAATACGATTTAGTTCTTTATTCCAGCTATCTTTAGCCAATTGCTTTACTTCATCAAAATCTTTTTTTCCTATTTCACGAAGATTCAGCTCTGCCTGCTCAAAACTAATAAATGAAGAAGCCACGCGAGCATTTATCTTCTCTCCTTTTTTAGTCTTGAAATGAATCAATGCGCCCACATGATTATCTGCACATTCAAGAGTCCCTTCAACTGTCTTCTTGTTATTCCAAATCGATTGACTCTCAAATGATTTATCAAAATAAATAACAAAATAATTTTTGAAGTTAGCAGGAACACCACCACTATTACGTGTTGTATAACCGATAATCTTCTTTTCGGAAGGATATATCTTTACATACGAACCTTTATCAAAAGCATCAATAAGCACGTACGAACTATCGGTTTGAGGAAAAGTGAAACGAAACGAAGCTGCCCGCTCTGTTGGAGCTATCTCAGTTGTCACATCATAATCGGCCAGATAGACACTGTAATAATACGGTTTAACTATCTCAGTTTTATGCGAAAACCAGCTGGCACGTAACTCTTCATCAATTTTTGGCGTACCCGTCATTGGTAAAATAGAAAATTGTCCATAATCATTTATCCACGGGCTTGGTTGATGCGTTTGTTTAAAACCTCTGATTTTATCTGCATCGTAAGTATATTGCCAACCATCACCCATTTTTCCGGTTTGCGCCACCCAAAAGTTCATCCCCCATGGTAAAGCAATGGCAGGATAGGTATTACCGTTTGACAAGCTATAGTTCGACTGAGATCCCATAAGCGGATTTACCCAATCAGCAGGATTTTCCAGACGATCGACAGTTTGTGCTTGCATGTGCCAAGCTGCAAAAACTACTAAGCAAGATAAAAAGATTTTCTTCATATTTTCAAAATAGCTGATTTCAATTATTTAGAAACGATATTCACATCGTCGATATAATAAGTTGTTGTAGGAACAGGATCATCTGCTCCAACTAATGGTGCTGACACTTTTTGATTAGGCGTTGTACGGTCAGGCAAATTGCTGTACGCTCCTGTACAAAAAGAAAGTCGTTCTATTGACTTCACAGCCTCTGCAAGTTGTGCATTTTGCAAAACCGATTTACCATCTACAGCAATATCAAAACTACCGGTGACATTTGCACAGGCAGTAAGTTCTAATTGATACCATTTTCCGGAAGCATAGTGTTGCAAACGGGTTGGAATACTTCCATTCATAGCATTCAAATAACCATTCTCGTCAAACCAAAGTCGAACTGGACGATTACCGTAACGATCGGTGACATCAATTCTCAACATGCCACTATTATTCTGGTTCAAAAATACTTTAAAGCTAATCGTTGCTTTATTTCCTGTTTTAAAAACCCTAACTGCCTTTGCATAATCGTAAGGATCACTGTCAGAAAGTTCCAAACTCTTATTTTGTATATCTGGAAATGCCACAACATTTACCGAAGCCCATTGTGGAGCATATATATTCCATTCAGGAACAGCCCCGTTTACTTCCATATTATCAAAGTTGTCTTTCACATCACCTTCCACTGAATATTTAATTGAAAGCGGAACACGACTCACCCAAATATCTTCTTTATTGACGCTGTAAGTGAGCCACATATCATTTTCTGGAGGATTACCATTTCCTTCTACTATTCCTCTTGTGTAGTTTGGACCAAAATCTTTCCAACGTCCATAAAAACGGCGCAACGGTACTTCACCATGTACAACCAACATGTTGTCGAAAACAATTCCATCATCTCCCGTAACGACGATAAGCGGATAGCGATACTCCTGCGTTGCTATCGGATTATAAGCCATAGCGTAACGTCCATCATTAGTCTGTTGTCCCCAGTTTTTTCCGCCAGGCATAATCAAAGTTGGAGCCTTTACCGGATGAGACAATGTTACTCCTTCATCAGATGAAATGGCACTCATCGATTTTTTCCAAAGCACAACCACCTTTCCATCCTTACGATGATAAAACGAGCTGGCCTGTACGCTATCTCTTGCAGATCCTAGCGAGGGATAAAAATCATTTTTCCCACTATCTTCTTCAACCCACTGCAAAGTCATTAGCTTATCGCCAAGCAATGCATTACAATCATTTATAAATCCAGCATCTTTTGATTTGGTAAAAAAAGGATAACTTGTATTACTTTCATTCCAATTATTGTAACTACTATAACGAATAAAATAAATAGGACCATATGTTCCGTTTTTATACACTTCTCGCACTACTCGACCAATGCCACCATATCGAAAAGGGTTTTCGGTATGGCCGTAAAAACCGCAGACAAGCAATCGGCCATCAGCCGCCACATAAAAACCCATACGTTGATGCATCATATAACCGTTATATCCTTCCGGGATCTTTACACCTGGAGGTGCTTTATATTCAGGAAAAACGACCTGCGGCTTTGACCAGTTTCGTCCATCTTTTGAAGTGACCAGCATTGTATGCACAGGTGCAACATGTTCATCAATAGCTCCACTAATGTATTGCAAATAAAATTGGTTGTTCCAATAAGCAATATTCGGTGCATGATTGTAGGTCCAACCATATCCATCTACATTTTCAAAATGGGTCCGATTTGCCCTTAGCACCTGTCTGTTTTCAACACCCATAGCCAATCTCAATTTACCATCATGTACAGTCGGATCAGCTACTTTACCACCAATGTAACGAACGGGCTCTGCTGCACTCCCCGTTTGAGCCAAAACTCTGGTAGAGCAGATCAACAATAGCACAAAAAATATCTTCTTATCCATATCTTCTATTAGCTACCAACTTAGTTTCACATCAACACCCTCCGACCGATTTTGAAACTGAAGTAATAAGGTATGAGAGTTTTCATCCCATTCATACTCGAATTCAGCAGCTTTATTTTCGACAGAAGAACTCACTTCAATTTGTAAAGGTTTTATTGGAAGCAAAATTCTCATCGCATTTATTGTCTTTGTAGGACTCTTTGCTTGAAATGAATATGATTTTTCAAATCGTTCCTCCTTATAGATACGTGCTGCAGCACAAAGTACAGCCGGAGTTTTTTGATCATTAACTCTTCGCAAATCATACAAAAAAGCCTGTTCTCCCGGGGGTATTACCTTCTTATTTAAAACTGGTAACCTTGGATTAAACAAATCAATTACCTGTCTATTAATCACAACTGATGCTGTGTCTTTATTTTCTGTCATCGCAGAAACAATGGTATAGGGTCCTCGTTCCAGATAAAAGAAATTTTTCGTATGCCAATCATTTAGTCCAGTTCGCTCATATCCTTTTTCTACAATAGTTACAAAAGCATCATCTTGTGCCTTCTGCATTACTAATTCTTTTGGGTT
>JAATGT010000016.1 GCA_015654525.1 Bacteroidales bacterium | reverse complement strand
TGCTAATCCGATGATCCGGATGAATGATCCCGACAACTGGAAAAACCTTTATCGTCATTGCAATAAAAAAGATATGTATCACTATATGGAGTCGGTCATTCTGTATTTTGAAACCTTAATGTCTTTGTCTTTGGAGCAACGCCACAAATTAGTTATGTATACGCTTCATTGGTTGGAAAATAAAAATAAGCAACATGATCTCTATCTTATTCGTGTAAAAGTGATTGAAGTAGACGATTTGGGTATCCCGTGGTTAATTATGGTGCAGTCGGAACTACTGTATGGCTTTAAACCCAAAGAGTTTTATCCTAATCGTCAGCTTTTATTGGTAAATGAATACAGCAACCGTGTAGAAAAACGATTTTTGAATGGCAACAAACCCAAATTGCGCGAAACACAACTGGAACTACTCATATTGTTGAATAAAAACCTCAATCTGGGGAGTTTACCGGACATATTAAAAATCAAACTCAGTGGTCTCAAAAGTCGCTTTACACGACTTTTTCCAAAACTAAATTCCAGCAACCAGTATCAAGCTATTATCATGGCTAACTATCTGAGGTTGTTAGACTAAATACAAAAAATATGGATATACGATTTCCAAATTACATACACTAACCAGATTCTCAATAACGAAATTGTGATACCTAATAGCGCCTGGCATGTTTATTATGAACGATTTTTGTTGAGAATAACACTATTTTGCCTTATTTGCAAGAAAATAAACAATAAAACGTATTCGTAAACAGTTTTATCAATATTGAAGCAATATACCATGACTTACGATGATCTAGACGATAAAAAATTTGATATCCGGAACAGCCCTAATCCGGATTTTTTTCCTCCGGAGATATTGGAGTTTCTCAAAAAGAACAGCGATCTGTTTCGTCTCAATACCGGATTATATTCCCGGATAAGCAAACGTGTCGTTTTTGCCCTGCAATATTTGATGTACAAACAATATCCGGCATTAAAGACTGAAACACGCCCATCAGTAATCAGGCGCCTTGAAAATATGCTCTGGATTCCCTGTACAGAAGTATTCCTGACTAAAATCAACAAGCTACTACACACACATAATACAGGTGGCAGTGTACGGGATATGTATCCCCGGCTGGATGAATGGGTCAAAGTGTATGCCCGTCCGCCAAAACTGCATCTTGTGAATGAAGATATTCCACCCTGCCATTGGAAACTTGGCGATACCAGATGGAAAGTGGCTGCAAAAAAACAGAATGCCGAAATACTTGAGTTTTTTCAATGGGAACAAAGCCGAAAGTCGGAATTCATTAACCTGCTTCAGGATATCTGTTTCAAGCAATATCCCGAATTACTCGATTTAAGCTCCGATGAATGGGTGGTATTTGCCAAAATAATAGGTGAAGAATATGATTTATTTAAAACTGAATGTGAATATGTGGAAGGATTTATAGATTACAATTTCCCCGAGGACTATATAAATCTGCCTTTTGATAAATATATAGATAAATGTACAGAGCTAACTCCGAAAATATCAAAAAAGGCACAGGAAAAACGGAACAGGCGGATTGCAGGTGAAGCTATCTGAACGGGAATTTCCTGTATTACCGAACTTGTCGACTTTACTTCCAATGAATGGGTGATATTAGTTATGTTGATAGGCGAAGAATATTATTTGTTTTAAAAAGAATGCGGACAAGTGGAAAAATTTATAGATTAAGTTTTTCCGAATGAATATATAAACCTACTCTTTAATGCAAATCTGAAGAAATACAGCAAACTTTGTCCTGAAAAGCAGAAAAAAGCACATACTAAACAGAACAGGCAGATTGCCGGCGAAACTACCCGAGCAGATAAAAACACAAACGGACCGATGAATGAAACAAGTAGGTAGCTAAGAAAAACCGGACTCGGAAAATAAATTCAGATTGGACCTTTTCTTTTTTTATTCGTAATAATGCCCAAACGACTTTTTTCGATGAAAAGATGCTGCTTTTTACAACAACTATTACCCGAATGTAGTTTCTTACAAAAGGATTTCGAATCCAGTGCTTTAATTTGCAATCAGCACTATTTTTACTCGAAAAAATAAAATATGTAAGAAAATGTGGTTTTACTACCGACAAGCTGCTTTTTGAATATCATTTTAACCTCATTTGGGATGAGGTTTCTATCTTTCTGATAATCAACAACAAGAAAAAATATGAAAAATTATTGCCTATTTCGTTGATAATGAAGAATAATTGATGTAAATTTGCACTTCCTTTGAAATAAGGAAAAATTTCAGTAATTGGTTTTGGTTATAAACTGATTTTACGACTGTTTAGAAAAAAGAATCTTTGATCCAAATTATCAAATTATAATATTTTTATCTTATGAAACCGACTCATATCGAGCATTTAGGCATTGCAGTTAAAAGTCTTGAAACTGCTATTCCTTACTACGA
>JAATGT010000098.1 GCA_015654525.1 Bacteroidales bacterium | reverse complement strand
ACGATTTCAAATGGCCTCTGGCTCCGGCTAACAATTTTGAGAAGGCGGATATACGATCTGTCCCGGTTGGCAAATTTCTCGATTTGGCTAGCTGCCAGATAGATCCCAATAGAACATTGGCTTTTGAAATTACACGCAGACACTCATCCATGGTGTCACATTCTACTATCGTACCCATCGGTGTAAGCTGACTGTTGCAGGGCAAAGCATCTATCATCTCTATTACTTTCCGGACGTATTGGCTCACATGTTCCCCTTTATCCAGCGGGAAGATGGCAAATTCCATGACTACTGACATAATTCTTTGTTTTAATGAATAACAGTCGGTAAATATACAAATAAATTCGATTAAGCCATGGCATTCGGTTAATGTGCATGTTTGAAAATCTTTACCCGAGAGAAATCGGCCGAGTTGAAACGATTCACACACAGCACAAAAAACAGCATACACAGGGCGGCAATAAACAGCAAACTCAATAAGGGGCTAATAATAAACCCATGGATATCAAAAGCCACACCTGCTTTAACTAACTCTGTTGTGGACAGACCTTCCATGTGCAACGTTATATACCGGAAAGCAGCAGTTGTGTAGGTCAGCGGGTTAAGATATACAAATGGCAACAAGATAGTAGGCAAAGCTATAGTAGGAATATAGGCTCCTGACAAAAAAGTCAGCGGAATAGAAATAATCGTAATCAACAATTGAAAATTGCTTGATTCTTTTGACAACGTGGCTAAATATAGCCCAAGAGCGCTGAATGTCAATCCAACCAGAAACATAAGTCCAATCATGGCTATAGCGGACAGAAAACTTAAACTGAGCCCCATAAACAATCCGATGACAACAATGATTAAACCTTGTATCACAGATACGACCATGGTAGAAAGCACATGCCCAATGGCTATTTGCCAACGGGTAATGGGTGCAACCAAAATTTCTTTCATCACCCCCGAAGAAATATCTTCCAGTATGTTCATCGAGTTGCTGAGTGCCGATTGGAACACTGTCATAATGATAATACCGGAAATAAGGTAATTCATAGGGTGATCCAGTCCGGAAGCTGTTGATTTCATTAAAAAGGAAAATATAAAAAGGAATAACCCGGACATGAAGAGGTTCATAAACAACTTCATCCGGTCTCTTTGCAGTTTAAGCAGATTTCTCAACAGTATTGCTTTTATTGGTCGTATCATTCTCTTATCTCCTTTCCTGTTATGGCAATAAACACATCGTTCAGGGTGCCTTTGTTGATTTCTATATCTTCTATTGATTCTCTGAAAGTATTGCTGATGTCCAGCACATCCGCTGTGCCGGTAGCATATATAGTCACCTGGTCGTTATCGATGCTGTGTTTTATGGACCGTTCGGTGAGGTATTGTTTTAGATTGGCGGTATCATTTGTTTTAATCTTCATTGTGGTACTGGTATATTTTTTTTTCAGATTGGCAGGTGTATCGTGCGCCACAATTTTTCCACCATCAATAATGGCCACCTGATTACATATCTCCGCTTCGTCCATGTAGTGGGTAGTCAGAAAAATGGTGATATTTTTTTGTTTTTGTAGTCTGTGGATATAATCCCACACATTTGCGCGTGTTTGCGGGTCTAAACCGGTGGTGGGCTCGTCCAGAAAAAGAACTTTCGGAAAATGCACCAGTCCGCGGGCTATTTCGGCCCGTCTTTTCATTCCACCCGAAAGACTGTCGACCGGTGATTTCTTTCTGCTACTGATATCCACCAGATCGAGCACAAAGTCAATCCGTTCTTTTACTTCTGATTTAGGCACTTTATAAAAATCGCAATGCAATTTCAGGTTTTCTTCCACGGTGAGTTTACCATCCAGAGTCGATTCCTGAAAAACAATGCCAATATCATTCCTCACTTTGTCTTTTTGCAGGGAAACATCATTCCCGTTGATTTTTAATTCCCCCTCTGTTTTTTCCTGTATAGTACACAGGGTGTTGATGGTTGTACTTTTACCGGCTCCGTTGGGGCCCAGGAAAGCAAATATTGTTCCCTGTTCCACATCAAACGAGATATTATCTACGGCTGTAAAACTCCCGAATTTTTTAGTGAAGTTCTTCACTTCAATGCTGTTTGTTTTCAAATTAGAATTTCTTTCTTTTTAAAATTTAATATCGCTTTTTCCTTCGAAAATTTCTTCAATGAATTATTTCCCCCGGGTATTTCAATGCATAAATCCATTATCGAAAATTGCTTTCTACTATTGAAGACAATCAAGTGGGAGAAATATTTTAGGAGACTGCTATTTTTTTCTGGAAAACAGGATATTTGAATTATTCCAGTGAATTTCAAACATGTTGACATAGGTCTGCTAATTCTGATGTTCTTGTGCTTTTTTATTGAGAAGGTTTTACTGATTTCCGGAATTCTATATATCTATCAAACTAAAAGCATTTTTTGTTACTGCTTTTCTGCAGTCTCTATAACCGAAATGAAGTGTGAAATGTGTGAATCATACAATTATTCCCGAAAATTATGCAACAATGCTTAGTCTAAAAATAATGAACTTTACCAAGTTTTTAAAACTTAAATAAGGTGTCAGGATGATATTGACTTTACATCAGATTTATAGGCGGATAAGTTGAATAATAATATAGTGAGGCTGTCACACAGAGTGACGCTCTCATTAAAAAACAAAATTATGTCGGAAAATACAGATATTCATAAGCCTCTTTATAGCTTTTTGCCAACAGATATTGAGGGTCTCGATTCATTGGCAGAACTGGCACTTGATTTACGATGGTCGTGGAGTCATGCAGAGGATGATGTTTGGCGACAACTTGATCCGGATTTGTGGGACACTACGCATAATCCCTGGATTGTACTGCAAACTGTGTCGCGGGATCAGTTTCAGAAAGTCATGTCTGACCCTGAATTTCGGAAAAAGGTAGACGAACTTTTAGCATATAAAAACCATACCGCTTCAGTTCCTGCCTGGTTCCAGCAAAATTATCCCGACTCAGTTCTTAGTTGTGTCGCCTATTTTAGTCTGGAGTTTATGCTGAGCGAAGCATTGCCTATTTATTCAGGAGGTCTGGGTAATGTAGCCGGCGATCAGCTCAAAGCTGCCAGTGATTTGGGTGTACCTGTAGTGGCAGTAGGTTTATTGTATCAACAAGGCTATTTTCGTCAGGAGATTGATAAAAACGGAGCACAACAAGCTCTTTACCCTTATAATGATCCCGGACAATTACCCATCACGCCTTTGCGCGAATCCAATGGAGAATGGTTACGATTGCAGATTCACTTTCCCGGTTATTCTGTATGGCTTCGGGTGTGGCAGGTTCAGGTTGGTAGAATAAAACTTTATCTGTTAGATAGCAACGATGCTGCAAATTTTCCCATTCATCGTGGTATAACCAGTGAATTGTACGGGGGCAATTCGGAACTCCGGCTTAAGCAGGAAATGGTTCTTGGAATCGGAGGCTGGCGATTGCTCCAGACACTGGGCATTCAACCTCAGGTTTGTCATCTTAATGAAGGACATGCCGCATTTGCCATTTTGGAACGTGCATATAGTTTTATGACAGCAACCGGACAAGCTTTTGATGTTGCCATGGCAGCCACACGACCGGGAAATCTGTTTACAACGCATACGGCTGTAGCAGCTGGTTTCGATTGTTTTCCACCCTCACTGATCGAACAATACCTAGGTGAATATGCCCGAAAATATCTGGGCATTACCACTCAGCAATTGCTGGCTTTGGGGCGTAATGATGCTTCCAACGAATCGGAAAGCTTTAATATGGCTTATCTGGCAATTCATGGAAGTGGCGCCATAAACGGGGTCAGTCGTCTGCACGCCAAAGTGAGCCGTCTGATATTTGATCCCTTATTTCCCAACTGGCCTACGGATGAAGTTCCGGTTGGATATATTACCAATGGTGTGCACATGCCAACCTGGGATTCCAAAGAATCGGATGAGGTGTGGACGGAGTTTTGTGGCAAAGACCGATGGTTGGGAATGAATAAAACGCTGGAACAAGATATCCGGCGTGTTTCAGATGAACGACTCTGGGAAATGCGTATCAATGCAAACAAAACACTGATCCAATTTGCAGGCGAACATCTGTCAAGGCAATTACTGGGTTCCGGTCATGCACCCGAAATATGTGAGTTGTCAAAGAAATTGTTTAACCCCGATATATTGACTCTGGGATTTGCCAGACGTTTTGCACCCTACAAACGCCCCAATTTATTACTTCGTGATCCGGAGCGTTTATTGCGCATATTGACAAATTCGGAATTTCCGGTTCAGTTAATCATTTCCGGTAAAGCACATCCTGCCGATGAAGAAGGTCAGAACTTGATTAAAGAATGGATTCAATTTATAAAGCGCAACAATTTTCAGCCCCGTGTTATTTTCCTGAGCGATTACGATATGCAGATTTCTGAAAATATGGTTCAGGGAGTGGATGTCTGGATTAATACACCGCGCCGCCCCTGGGAAGCCAGTGGAACCAGCGGTATGAAAGTGCTTGTAAATGGAGGCCTGAATCTGTCGGAACTGGACGGATGGTGGGCCGAAGCCTATACACCCGAAATAGGTTGGGCTATTGGTGATGGTAATGAGCATGTGGACGAAGCCATTTGGGACGAAAAAGAAGCCGAACAACTGTACAGCTTACTGGAACAAAAAGTAGTGCCGGAATATTATAACCGGAATGAAAAAGGTATCCCCACAGCCTGGATATCGCGTATACGGGAGAGTATGGCGCAACTGACACCCCGATTCTCAGCCGACAGATCGGTACGCGAATATACTGAACAACATTATCTGCCTGCTGCCAATGCATACCTGGAACGTACCGCCAATAATGGAGAAAAAGGAAAGCAAATAATTGATACGATACGAGGTATTGAGCAGAAATGGGATTCCTTGCATTTCGGAGACGTGAAAATAGAAACTATTGAGAACCAACATATATTTGAAGTACAGATCTATTTCAATGATATCAATCCGGACAATGTGCAGATTGAGCTATTCTCAGATGGAATAAATGGTGCGGCTCCTGTTATACAGATCATGAACCGGGGGAAAAAACTGGATGGAGACTATAATGGTTATCAGTATAATGCCTCCGTGATGGCTACCCGCTCGGCCTACGACTTTACAGCAAGGGCAATTCCGATTATTCCTTCAGTTTCGGTACCGCTTGAAATTCACAGAATATTGTGGGAGCATTGATTCAACTAAAATTCTGAATACTCATTAGAGATTTTACTTTAGTCGAATTGATTTACGATAGATTTGAAAAAAAAATAACCACTAAGTCACTAAGGACATAGAGTGACACTAAGTTTAAAACTTCTGATATTCTCTATTACTAATAACATAAAGAACACGAAGAATAAGTGCATGCTTGAAATTAGTTTATATTATTTTGACCCGCCCCTAAATCCTCTAAAGGGGACTTGTGCCGAGTGAAAATGTTGATTATTTTCGCACATGTCGCACCTCGGCAGCCCCCTTTAGGGGGTTTGGGGGCAGTTAAGACAGTGTTTTTAATACAAACTAATTCATAGCACGTACTTAAAACATGAATGCTTTATTTATTAGCCGTTTTGAAAATTCCTGATTTTGAAAGAGGTTGTCCCAAAAGCACGCAAATAACGCAAACAACACAAATTTTCGCAAATAAGATTTGTAAAGTAGAATATTATTTGCTGAATTCCAATTTAATAAGATTGCGTT
>JAATGT010000279.1 GCA_015654525.1 Bacteroidales bacterium | reverse complement strand
ACCCGATTATGGTGATACGCCTTTAGTGTATGCAACAAAGTTCAGCATTAAAAGTGGAAAGATAAATTATTTCGCTCAATATCAATATGGCATTAAAGATTTTCATTACCAACAGTTGCGTGCTGGAATCAGTTTTACAATAGAAAAACTGACACCGAAATTTGTAAAATAATGCATAATTAAAGATGCATAATTCATAATTTAAAGAACAAAATGATTAGAAAAGATATAGAAATCATGGCCCCTGCAGGTTCGTGGGAAAGTCTTTCGGCAGCCATCAAAGCCGGTGCAGATTCGGTATATTTCGGCATTGAAAAGCTGAACATGCGAAGCAAATCCAGCAGCAATTTTACAACCGAAGACTTACGCAAAATTGTCAGCATATGCCGCGAAAACAACGTAAAAAGCTACTTGACCGTCAATACTATTTTATATGACAATGATTTGACTTTAATGCGTGAGATTATTGATGTGGCTAAAGAATCGGAAGTAACGGCTATTATTGCTGCCGATGTAGCGGCATTGATGTATGCCAACAGCATTGGAGTAGAAGTACATCTATCCACACAATTAAATATTTCGAACGTAGAATCGTTGAAGTTTTACGCACAGTTTGCCGATGTAGTAGTGCTGGCTCGCGAACTAAACATGCAACAAGTTTCAGAAATTCATCAAGCAATAGAAAAAGAAAATATACTGGGTAAAAATGGTCAACCCATCCGCATCGAAATGTTTTGTCATGGCGCACTGTGCATGGCAGTTTCGGGTAAATGCTACCTGAGTCTGCACGAAAAAAACGTATCGGCCAACCGGGGTGCCTGCAACCAGATTTGCCGCCGGGGATATACCGTGAAAGACAAAGATTCAGAAATAGAGCTGGAAGTTGATAATGAATATATCATGTCACCCAAGGACTTGAAAACAATAGGCTTTGTAGACGAAATGCTGAAAGCCGGTGTGCGTGTATTCAAAATTGAAGGGCGTGCCCGCGGAGCAGAATACGTAAAAACGGTAGTAGGTTGCTACAACGAAGCCATAGAATCATGTATCAACGGGACGTTTTCAGACATGAAAGTGACCGAATGGGACCAACGCCTTAGCAAAGTATTTAATCGTGGATTTTGGAACGGCTATTACCTTGGACAGCGTCTGGGCGAATGGAGCAAGAACTACGGCTCGGAAGCTACGCACAAAAAAATTTATGTTGCTAAATGTACCAACTTCTTCAGCAAACTAGGCGTAGCCGAATTTTTACTGGAAGCGCAATATCTTTCGGTAGGCGACGAAATACTGATTACCGGCGAAACAACCGGCGCTTACGAAGACACGATAAAAGAAATTCGCGTAAAACTGGAACCGGTGGACAAAGTAGAAAAAGGTACTTATTTTTCTATAAAAACCAATGAATTAATACGGCGAAACGATAAGCTGTTTAAAATAGTTCCAACAGAACACGGCACAAAAAAAGCGGAGTAACATCCGCTTTTTTAATATCATTTTTATGAGTTTAAAATCGTTTGCCTAATGTTATACCCAATCTTGGATAAGCATCGTCTATAGGATCACCAAACAGCCGTCCTCCTCCTAAATACACTTCACCAACGAAACCATTTTTACTAAGAAATTTAAATCCGGTAGCCACACCGAATCCAAAATTAGTAGTAGACCGAATACGAATGTTAGTATAATAATATGTATTATTAATATTATCATAAGATAAATCATAAGTTCGCTCCTTTTGCCTTACCAAAGCCGTATTTCCTTCAATAAAAAACCCGGATGCTTTTTTACTTCCAAAATAAAGGCGATAATAGGGTAAGGCCATATATCGCAAAGACATACTTGCAATTTTATCCACAGACACAGCAACGGCCAAACCCACTCCCATATTATCGGCAAGAAATCTTTCGTAATTTAATTCGGGAAGACCAACAACTGAAGTTAAAAGGTTTATTCTTATTTCATTGTTATCAGTTCCGTTCAAGGACTTGGTTTGAGATGTTTCATCGACATAGACTTTCTTTAAATCTTGTCCAAAAACATTCATACCTAAAAATAAAACAGCTATACAAATAATTACTTTACAGTTCATTATGATTCAAATTTTACAAATCAAACATAATTGATTTACTAACCTTGCAAAAGTAAATATAATTTTCAGAAGCACCTAACAGAATGTTTGAGAAAAATAAAGTACGCTTTATTCTACATCCAACTCGGTTTTCCCTTTCCATTGCGAAGCATAAACCGGTAAAAACCCGAATAACTTGCAAAACCAAGGCGCTTAGCCACCGCTTTCAATTCGGTATGCTGCCTGTTTTTTAGCAGGTCGGTAGCCATTAATAGAATATATTGGGCAGTAAACTCGATATAAGACATACCTGTAAGTGTCTGCACAGTTAAACATAAATCGTCAGACGAAATACCCAATTTTTTAGCATGAAAATCGGCTGAGTGTATGCCCAGATAATGCAGATTATTTACAAAAGCATTCAGAAAAGGACCACCTATAGGACGAAATCCGGTAACATCGTCCTGTTCGCTATCAGCTTCGAGCGTTTCAGGTTCTCCAACACCGATATACAAGTCGGCGGGTGCATATTGTTTGAAAGTAATATTCATACGCATAAAATTTGAGGTTTAATGCCGCAAATATAAAGCATATTTTCAAATAATTCAAGTGAAAAACAAAGAAAAAATTGCTGCCAATCCACTGTAAGCAATTTCGCCCGGGGCGGAATTGCCTCGCACACCTTGGCGGCAATTTCTGACGAAGAGAAAAGAGCCAAAACGCTCTGTTTTATGAATCCGCCCGGGGCGGAAAAGCCGCCAGTATGCCAGCAGCAATTTCTAACAGCAAAATAGATAGAAATACGGCTGATTATTTTTCAATTCCTACGCGGGCAGGAATCCCTTTTTCGAACGGATGTTTAATACACTTCATTTCGGTTACCAAATCGGCTTTTTCCATCAACCAATCAGGCGCATTTCTACCGGTCATTACTATTTCCAATGTGTCGGGCTTCGAATCAATAAATTCAAGAATTTCTTCTTTCGATACAAATTCCTTGATGATAATATGATTAATTTCATCTAAAACAAGTAAATCATATTTATTCTCTTTCACCAGATTGCGTACATATTCAAATCCTTTTCTTATTTCAAGTCTCAGCTCCTCCAACTCAGCTTCATTCATTTCCCAGGTAAATTTTGGAGATGTATCAATGCGCTTAACATGAAAATTTTCCAATGTTTCGGCCAGTTGTACTTCACCTGTAATCCATGTTTTCATAAACTGCACCACTGCTACCTTAAAACCTCTGCCATAAGCCCTAAAAGCCAAACCAAAAGCTGCAGTAGTTTTTCCTTTTCCATCGCCTGTATATACTTGTAATAAACCGTCCTTCATAAATGCTATTTTTAAATATTAATGCCGGAAATTAGTTGCTAAAACCGGCATTAGTTTAACGGTTTTGAGCTCTGGTTGTTCACGATGAACTATACTTTATTGCATAAAAAAGCAGACTCCGATCATTTTAATCAAAGTCTGCTTATTATAATTATTCTAAAGCATAAAATCAACTCATCTCCAACATTCTCAGAATAGGTTTTACAGCTTTTACCCGTATTTCTTCATCAATTAAAATTTCAGGAGTTTCATCCTTCAAACAATTGTATAGCTTTTCAAGTGTATTAAGACGCATAAAGTTGCATTCGTTGCAAGCACAGGTACTATCGTTTGGCGGAACAGGAATAAATTCTTTATCCGGATTTCGTTTTTGCATTTCGTGCAATATACCTGATTCTGTAGCTACCAAAAATGATTTATTGTCCGAATCGGTTGCATAATTAAGCAATGCCTGTGTACTTCCAATAAAATCGGCCATAAGCAGCACCGTTTTCTTACATTCGGGGTGAGCCAGAATCAACGAACCGGGATGTTCCGATTTTAATTTCACCAACTTTTCAACAGAGAATTGCTCATGTACATGGCATGCTCCGTCCCAAAGTAACATAGAACGACCGGTAACACTGTTGATATAATTTCCAAGATTTCGATCCGGTCCAAAGATTAATTTCGCATCTTTGGGGAACTGATCCACTATTTTCTTAGCATTGGTCGAAGTCACCACCACATCGGTGAGTGCTTTTACGGCCGCAGTAGTGTTTACATACGAAATGACTGTATAATCAG
This sequence comes from Bacteroidales bacterium, assembly GCA_015654525.1. GTDB lineage: Bacteria > Bacteroidota > Bacteroidia > Bacteroidales > Paludibacteraceae > Paludibacter. The sequence goes on along the minus strand of JAATGT010000279.1, from coordinate 45,657 downwards.
GGTGAGCCTTAGTAAAGGTCTCAAACTCGTCGGCAGGACAGCTATCGGCAAGCGAGCAGCCGGCATTGAGGTCGGGAACAAGTACTTTTTTGGTTGGAGAAAGAATTTTGGCAGTTTCGCCCATAAAATGAACGCCACAAAGCACAATAATGTCGGCATCTGTTTTGGCAGCCCATTGAGCCAAAGCCAAACTGTCGCCCACATGGTCGGCTATATCCTGTATATCGCCTGTTTGGTAATAATGCGCCATAATAACGGCATTCTTTTCTTTTTTCAGCCGGGCGATTTCTTTTATAAGTTGAGTTTTGTCCATTTTCATAGTTTTCAAAAACACATTAATATTATTCTTTTTATTTTTTCAAAAAAACTTATGAAGATAATAATAGGCTGTTCATAAGGTTCATAAAAATATAGCAAAATACTTGTATAATTCTTTATCAAAAAAGAAAGCGCTGTTTTCAACAAATATTTTTTTGAATATATAGTGTAAAACAGCTTAGTATAAACTTTATCAACATCTTGTTTATAACTGCAAAGTTAGTATCTTTTTACTAACCTGACAGCTGATAACTGCACAAAACAGGTTAAAAAGTAGCTACTAAAAATGTGCTAACTATTTTGGTGGTATCAAAACAATCGATAAGAGAATATAGTTTTCGTATTTCCAAATCAAGTTATGATATTTCTATCACAGCTTTTCAGTAAGTTTTCAACAGCTTGTTGATAGGTTATGAAACGCTGTTTTTGTACTGATGGGATGAGTTGATGTTATAAATACAAAAAAGGCGAAGAAACTATTCTCCGCCTTTTTAAAATAGCTGATTAGTTGGTATTTTCAACCGTAGAGTAAACCTACAACCCACAAACGAGTGGCAGCGGGGATGCGGTTGAACAACCAGCATATTACTTTATACTGAAATCCGGGAACCACGGTTACTTTCATACGGTTACTCATAACCTGATTCACCATTTGTTTGGCTACAACCTGAGCATCCATGCCGTTTTGCTCATCTTTTTCCATCTTTCCTACCGACGATTTCATGGTTTTAGCGTAAGCTGAGTCGATCGATTGCGAAGCTTCGGTATATTTGCGGGCTGCTGTAAATTCTGTTTTGGTATCGCCCGGTAATATAGTGCAACATTGAATGCCAAAAGGTTTTACTTCCATGGCCAATGCTTGCATAAAGATCAATAAAGCCGATTTTCCAGCCGAGTAAAATGCCTGAAAAGGAATAGGAACAATAGCTGCTACCGATGATGTGGCTACTACTTTACCATATCCTTGCGACCTGAAAACGGGCAAACAGGCGTTGATAGTATTTACCGCACCAAAAAAATTAGTTTCAAGCTGATAACGCATTTCTTCGTTCGAAGTGTCTTCTACAGATCCGGCAATACCATTTCCTGCATTGCAAATAACAGCATCCAAACGCTTATTTTCCTGCAGTATTTGAGCAACCACCGAAGCTATTTGTTCCGGATTGTTTACATCCATTTTTACGGGAATCAACTCCCCTACTCCCCTCGAAGCTTTTTGAGCATTACCACTCCGACGGGAAGCTGCATATACCCTGACTCCTTTGTTCATTAATTGTGTTGCTGCCGATAAACCAATTCCGGCACTGGCACCAGTTATTAAAACTACTTTTGTTTCCATGTATTATTAGTCACATATTTATTTAGTTGCAAATATACTGATTATTAAAATAACTCTTATTTTTTGAATTCAATAAATTGCATAAAAGATTTATTACTTTTGTAAGAGCTGTTTTTAAACGATAAAAAATGAAGGTTTTAGTTACCGGATCCAATGGATTATTGGGACATAATGTGGTGTTGGAATTGCAAAGAAGGCTATGTGAAATACAGATAATTGTACGCAGTACCGATAAAATATATTTCAATATGGACGATATTGAGATTTTTAAAGCAGATTTTACCAATTATCATTGCCTGAAACAGGCGGCACATGGTTGTGATGCCATTATTCATATAGCTGCCATCACAGCCACGAATTTACTCCATTATGAGGATTATAGCAAAGTGAATGTGGATGGAGCAGCTCAAATTATTAAAGTGGCTGATGAATTAAATATAAACAAGTTGATATTTGTAAGTACAGCCAACACCGTTGGATTTGGAACTGAAAATAAACCGGCCGATGAAAATGCGGCTATTCAATATCCTTTTATCGAATCGTTTTATGCCCGAAGTAAAGTACAGGCTGAAAAGCTCTTTGTGCAAGCCTCTCTCCTACCTCACCGGCATGTAATTATTATCAACCCAACATTTATGATTGGAGCTTATGATACCAAACCGAGTTCGGGTAAATTAATGCTTATGGGTTATAAAAAATGGTTGATGTTTATACCCAAAGGTGGTAAAAACTTTGTGGCTGTAACGGATGTAGCCGCGGCAGTATGTAATGCTTTGACTTTGGGAAACAATGGAGAACGTTATTTGGCATCCGGTGTGAATTTATCGTTTAAAGACTTTTATATTCTTCAAAAACAAATCGGTGGATATAAACAATGCTTGATTGAAGTCCCTGATTTTATATTGCTTGCAGCGGGAAAAATTGGAGATTTAATACGTAAGCTAGGAGTAAAAACTGAAGTGTGCTCTATGAATCTCCAACAATTGCAGATACGTGAATACTATAAAAATGAAAAAATAAAAGCCGGACTTCTTATGCCTGAAACCCAACTAAGACAGGCAATTTTGGAATCAATGAGTTGGTTTAAGAAAAACGGAATGATGAAATAATGGATTTTTCGAGTATGTTTAAACGAATCATCCCGGATATAAAATACAAAAAATTATTTCATATCCGGGATAATCAGTTTATAAGTAGGTTTTAAATATCTATTCCTAAAGCTGCTTTTAAAGCGTATCCAACAAGGAATGAGAAAGCAGCAACACCAAGACTTATAGACGTCATTTCAAAAAAGCGAGCTTTGAAATTAAGATCTTTTGCCATGGAAATATAATAGTTGAAACAAAAAATGATTAATACCGCTGTGAATAACGTTATTCCCAAAGCAATGAATTTATTTACGAGCAACAGGAAAGGTAAAATAAGAAATGCAACTGTAAATAAATAAGCAACACCGGTGTATATAGCAGATTTTTTGGCTCTGTCATCTCCTTCGGCTTTCGATGAAAGATAATCAGATGCAGCCATAGACAATGCTGCAGATATTCCGGTAACCAAACCAGCCAAAGAAATGATTTTTGTGCTGCCAAGTGCCAATGTAAAACCGGCTAATGAACCGGTTAATTCAACCAATGCATCATTTAAACCCAAAACAATAGATCCTACATACTGAAGTCCTTCTTCGTCGAGCATACCCAGAATTTCTTTTTCATGGCTTTTTTCTTCTTCCGAAAGTTTTTGAGTTTCAGGAAAAACATCCGATAGTTCAGCATAAGTTTTTGAGCCGGTACCTTCCTTCTTCTCCATCAGTTTCAGCACAAACGAAAGTCCGAGTAAACGTGCAAAAAATACAATCCGGAAAATTTTCCAGTTATCAGGTTTTACGTCCAATTCGGTTTTTGTTTTCCAAAAATCAGCATGTTTTTTTTATTCCTGACCTATTCTTCGAAGTACTTCGGCATTGTTTTGGTCTTTACTCCTTTCGGCAAGCCGTGTGTAAATGTGGCACTCGGTAATCTCAGCCCGTTGAGCTGCTATTATTTTTTTATGAGTTTTTAAGTCCATGATTTACTGTGTTTATATGAATTCAACTCTTTATTTCAGTACAAAAATATAGCTTAATAAATTAAATACGATTAAATTTTGAATTAATCTTTAGCTATGAGCGTATTCAAATTTTCTATTTATTCACAAATAACTTATTTTCAACACAAATAATGACTATTCAAATAAATATATATAAAAAAAATGCTATCTTCGCTCATTGAAAAATCATATCATTATGAGGAGAGTAATACTTTTCACATTATGTTTTTTATTTGTAGCCAATTTGTTTTCAAAAAACAAATTAAAACCAATAGCATCCATTCCTTTTGAAATGGTAGGGAGTTATGTGGTTGTAACAGTAAAAGTAAACGAATCTTCCGCACTCAATCTTATTTTAGATTCAGGAATCAGAAATACCATAATTACAGAATTAGATCCGGGCGACAAGCTGTCACTAAATTTCTCGGATGTAAAAGATTTGATGGGGCTAGGTGGAGATGATCATTTAGAAGCCTATACAAGTAGTTACAACACATTGAAAGCAGGTAAATTAAAACTGGAAAATAAAACGGTTTATGTCCTTCACAATGATGTTTTCAATTTATCAAAGCACACAGGAACTAAAATAAACGGACTTATAGGAATTGATTTTTTTCAGGGACACACTGTTGAAATTGATTATTCAAGCAGACGAATTCGTTTTTATAATTCCGATTCATTTATTGCCCCCAAAGGATATGGAATGCTGCCTGTTTTTATTGAGTTGCAAAAAATGTTTGTTGAGTTATCAGTTTTAAAATCAGACAGCACACGTAAGCAAGCAAGAATGCTCATTGACACCGGTGCAGAACTCAATGCATGGTTTCAAACTTTTACGAAAGAATCGGTTCAGGCACCTCCTAAGTGGGTACAGGGAACTATTGGTGAAGGATTGAATGGTATAATAACTGGTAAATATGGTCACATTCCTCAAATTTGCTTCGGAGAGTTTTGCCTTAAAGATCCTATCGTTTCTTTTCCTGATTCGACAACGATTAAAGGTATAATAACAAATTCAAAACGTGATGGTACAATTGGTAGTCAAATATTGAGCCGGTTCAATATGTTTATTGATTACGAAAACATGAAATTTTATTTCAAGCCAAATTCTAATTTTACAAAACGATATTCATATAATGTTGCTGGTATTGAAGTGATGCAACTTACTACAGCATTTACTTTGATAGAAGTATTTGAAGTTTGGGCAAATTCACCTGCTGAAAAAGCCGGAGTAAAGCGCGATGATCAACTATTAGAAGTAAATGGCATCAAAACCTTTTTAATGACGATTGGCGATATCCGAAAGATATTTGAAACCCCGAGCCGACGTCCGCTAGTACTTCTTTTAAAGCGTGGTGATACTGAAATTACAGTTAAAATAGATATGAGAGATAAAATATAAAGTAAGTTTAAATACGAATATGATATGGAATAAAAAATTACTTTATGAAAAACAAACAGAAAAAGTTATCAACAGTTTGTAGTTTCGAAAAAAACATCTATTTTTGCAGTCCCAAACTCAGAAAGAGAAAATAATAACGCAAAATACAAAAAGCAATGAAAAGGACATTCCAACCTTCTGTTAGAAAAAGAAAAAACAAACACGGATTTCGTGAAAGAATGGCAACAGCTAATGGACGTAGAGTATTAGCAGCACGCCGTGCTAAAGGTAGATCAAAACTTTCTGTTGCAGATGAGGCACGCCACAAACATTGATTTATCTGCTAAAACAGTATAAAGAAAGTAAAGACTTCCGGTAAGTTTTTACTTTTTTTGTTTTTATGCCCTTATGAAGCAATAAATTGATTATTTTTGGAATCTAATTAAAACAGTTTTTCATTTAGTTCATTCCTTTGATAATCAAGTCATATAATTTCGATCAACTATGGAATTAAAAAAATTTTGGAAAGAAACTTTCGGTGGGTTTGTACTTAAGAATGTGCTTATTGCCATTGGTATAGCAGTAGTGTTATCGTGGGGAGCGCTGTTCTGTATGGATTTTTACACCCACCATGGCGAAGTTGAAGTCATACCAGATTTGAGAGGATCGTATGTTGAAGAAGCCCAGGTTTTATTGGCAAAAAAGGGGTTATATGTTCAAGTGATTGATTCAGTTTATGTTCGTGATAAAAAATTAGGAACAATCATAGATCAAATTCCTGCTCCGAACTCAACAATCAAAACCAATCGTCCGGTTTACATTATTATTAATTCTCGTAAAGTAAGACAAGTAGCTTTACCTGAAATTGATGATGTCTCTTATCGTCAGGCAGATGCTATGTTACAATCTATAGGCTTGAGCGTTGCCAGTGTTGAGTATGTACCATCAGAATACAAAGATTTGGTTACGGAAGTAAAACTTCACGGGAGAACTATTTTGCCAGGAACACGTGTACCAGAAGGAAGTGCTTTGGTATTGGTAGTGGGTAATGGTTTGGGTGAAGAGAGTACAACTGTTCCTATGCTAAAAGGAAAGGGATACGATGAGGCAAATGATGAAATAGTTGCTGCTTCATTTATTATTGGTGCAGTGCAATATGACGTAACACCTTCAGGCAATAATGAGTCGGAATATGTCGTTTATCGCCAATTACCTTCGGCCGGTAGTTCATTACCAGCTGGTAGCAAGATTGACATTTATCTTACCAGAGATAAAAAAAGACTAAATGAAGTTTTTGATGAAGATAAAAAACAAGCGGAAACTGATGAACAGTTTTTCTAAAACTTACATAATTGCCAAAACGTGTCAGAAGATTTTTTAGAGGAAATAGAAGAGGATGAAATTGATGGAGTAGGAGAGGGGCAAGAGCTTTTCGAGCATTTCCGTTTTGTAGTGGATAAAGGTCAGGCCATGGTGCGTATTGATAAACACTTGGTAAACTGTATGTCTAATACTTCCCGTAACCGGATTCAGGAGGCTGCAGATGCTGGGAATATTTTGGTAAATGGTAAGTCTGTGAAGTCAAACTATAGAATTAAACCTCTTGATGTTATAACCATCGTATTGGCTTATCCGCCCAATGAATTTGAAATTATTCCACAGGATATTCCACTCAATATCGTATACGAGGATGATGAAATAATGCTTGTCAACAAACAACCTAATCTGGTAGTACATCCCGGATTTGGAAATTTTGACGGCACTTTGCTAAATGCTGTTGCCTGGCATTTGAAAGATAATCCAAATTTTGATGCTAACGATTCTCGTATCGGGTTGGTTCATCGAATTGATAAAGATACTTCGGGACTAATTTTGATAGCCAAAACGGAAGAGGCCAAAACTAATTTAGGAAAACAGTTCTTTAATAAAACAACACAACGTCGTTACCAAGCTTTAGTTTGGGGAAATGTGAAGGAAGACGAAGGGACTATTGTAGGTGCTTTAGCTCGTGATCCGCGTGACAGAATGTTGTTCACCGTTTTTCCGGAAGGTGAAAATCCATTGGCAAAACATGCGGTAACACATTATAAAGTGTTGGAGCGTATGGCTTATGTAACCTTAGTGGAATGTAGGCTTGAAACTGGGCGTACGCATCAAATACGTGTCCACATGAAGCATATCGGACATACCCTTTTTAATGATGAGCGGTATGGTGGGCATATCATCTTAAAGGGAAATACGACAGCTATGTATAAAGCGTTTGTCAAAAACTGTTTTTATATTTGTCCCCGACAGGCATTGCATGCTAAAACTTTAGGTTTTGTGCATCCTCGGACAGGAGAGTTTATGCATTTCGAAAGTGAATTACCGGATGATATGCAGCAGCTGATTGATAAGTGGCGAAATTATGCAAAGGTATTAGCTGAGGAATAAATTATAAAGCAAACTATCTTTTTAAAATAAAGGTTTTATGAAAAAAAATATTGCCATCGTAGCGGGTGGAGACTCATCTGAAGTTGTTGTTTCACTGAAAAGTGCAGCAGGATTGTATTCATTTATGGACAAAGAACGTTACAATTTATTTATTGTAACCATAGTAGGTAAAACATGGCAGATAGAATGGTCGGATAAAGAAAAGATTGCCATTGATAAAAATGACTTTAGTTTTATCAGAAACGGAGAAAAGATAACTTTTGATTTTGCATACATTACCATTCATGGCACGCCAGGTGAAAATGGTATTTTGCAAGGTTATTTTGATCTCATTGGTTTACCATATTCTTGCTGTGGTGTTCTTGCTGCAGCTATTACTTTCAATAAATTTACTTGTAATCAGTATTTAAAAGGCTTTGGGATAAAGGTTTCCGAATCATTAGTTTTACGCTCAGGGCAAACTGTTACCGACGAAGAAGTTGCCGAAAAAATTGGATTTCCTTGTTTTGTGAAACCGAATGTGGGTGGAAGTAGCTTTGGAGTAACCAAGGTAAAAAGTATTGAACAAGTGCAACCTTCTATTGCTCGTGCTTTTGAGGAAGGAAGTGAGGTTATGATTGAGGCTTTCATGTCGGGGATTGAAATTACTTGTGGAATTTATAAGACTAAGACTAAATCACAGGTTTTGCCTATTACTGAAGTGGTAAGTGAAAATGAATTTTTTGATTATGATGCTAAATACAAAGGTCAGGTTCAAGAAATTACACCCGCACGGATTAGTAAGGAATTGACAGAACGAGTTCAAAAGCTTACATCTGCAATTTATGATATTTTGGGTTGTAAAGGTCTCGTTCGCATTGATTATATTATATCAGAAGGTGATGTGATTAATTTATTAGAGGCGAATACCACACCGGGAATGACTGCTACCAGCTTTATTCCTCAACAAATTGCTGCTGCTGGATTGGACATCAAAAACGTAATGACGGAGATTATTGAAAATGAACTATCTTAGTTATATATCTTCTAATCTGTAACTATGCAGTATGAATACATTTGATAAAACAGTTCAACTAATTTCCACTGAAATTGATCAAATTGACTGGAGTAAAGAGCCACGCGGCCTCTATGAACCGATCGGTTATGTGCTTTCATTGGGTGGAAAACGTATTCGTCCGGTATTGACGCTGATGGCTTGTAATTTGTTTTCGGATGATGTCCAGGTAGCTGTCAACACGGCCATTGGATTAGAAATATTTCATAATTTTACGTTACTACACGACGATATTATGGATCGTGCTGACGTTCGTCGTGGTCGACTAACAGTGCATAAAAAATGGAATGACAATACGGCGATTCTTTCAGGAGATGTTATGCAAATAACTTCTTACAAGTTTATTGCTAAAACGCCATCGCAATACCTAAAACCGGTGTTGGATTTGTTCTCTCAAACTGCAGCTGAAATTTGTGAAGGCCAGCAATACGATGTTGATTTTGAAAACAGGGAGCTTGTCAAAGCAGAGGAATATCTGGAAATGATCCGATTGAAAACTGCTGTTTTGCTTGGTTGTGCACTTAAAACCGGTGCCTGGATAGGAGGAGCAGGAGAGGAAGATGCTCAATTGCTATACGATTTCGGGATAAATATTGGCTTGGCTTTCCAATTGAAAGACGACCTGCTTGATGTGTATGGTGACGAGAAAACTTTCGGCAAAAAAATAGGAGGTGATATTCTCTGTAACAAAAAAACGTATTTGTTGATTCATGCTCTTGAACTGGCAAAAGGAGATGATGTAACAGAATTACAGAATTGGTTGCTTAACTCGGACGAAAACCTATCGGAACAGAAGATAAAAGCGGTTACTTCAGTTTTTGACAGACTTGGCGTAAAGACAATTTGCGAAGATAAGATGCAGTTTTTTTATAGTAAGGCCATCGCAAAATTAGATAAGGTAGCTGTTTTGGAGAATAAAAAGCAAGAATTGAGAAAATTAGCAGAAAAATTAATGTTTAGAAACGATTAATTTTTTATCTTTGTCGGCAGAACAGTTTTAATCGTAAAATAATTGTTATGCCATACCGCCGACTCCCCAATACTGATCAGGCTCGCTTGCGTTCATTGCGTACGGCCATCCAGCAAGCAGACAAAGAAAACTATGGTGATCAAGTTGTCTCTTATAAAACCATCCATGAGGCCAAAACTTATTTGAATATTTTCGAAAAACAGCTGATTCAATACCAGCAGACACTCGAAAGCCAGGTGTCGGCAAATAAGCGTTACCAACAAATCGTTCACAATGCCCGACTTTATATTTCTCACTTCATTCAGGTATTTAATCTTTCGGTTATTCGTGGCGATATAAAAAAAGAACATAAGCTTTTTTATCAGTTAGATCCCAATGTACATACAGTGCCTGATCTAAGTACTGAAGCTTTGCTACTTCATTGGGGAAAATGCATTATTGACGGAGAAAATGAGCGTTTGCGAAATGGAGGATTGCCAATTTATAATCCTACAATAGCCAAAGTAAAGGTTCACTACGAAGTTTTTAAAGAATACAAGTCTACGCAGAAGCTTCACCAAAGTACCACAAATAGGAACTGGGAAGAACTGGTTAGTTTACGCCAGAAAGGAGATGCAATTATTTTGGAGATTTGGAATCAGGTAGAAGCCAAGTATAAAGATGATAAGCCTTATTCTCGGTTGATTAAATGCAAGACATACGGATTGGTTTATTACTATCGTAAGGGTGAAAAGCAATTGACCAGAGTCGATGATTTTGTTGAATCAAATAATTTTATTTAATTGTTTTCGATGCGGTTACAATTTTATCCATTTTGACATCCATCTTTGTTGAAGTGATTTTTGTAAGTAGCTGGAAATCGAATCCAACTCCAATTTTCAGAACATTTTCGTTTTTTCTAAAGAATCGATCGTAATATCCTTTACCGCGTCCCAAACGGTTCTTTTTGTGATCAAATGCCACTCCCGGCACAATTACCAGATCTACATTTCCGGCACATATTTCAGCTGTATCTGGCTCCCAAATGCCTAATTCACCTTGTTTCATCGCTCCGTTCGGGAGGTAGTGTTTTAGAATTAAACCATCACCTTCAACTGTCGGAAGTATTAGCTGTTTTTCCACACTCCATTTTCTTATTGTCGCGTGAGTTGGTAGTTCGTCGGGAGTTGACCAATAGAGCAGAATGTTTTTGGCAGCTTTAAATTCCGGAAATGTTTCTATTTTGCAGAATACGGCATCAGCTTCCTGATTTTTTTCATCCTCAGATATTGTTTGCTTTAGTCTCCGAATTTGTTGGCGCACCTGTTTTTTTGCAGCAAATATCTGTTGGTCATTTCCGCGGAGTCTGGATAACAATCCGAAAAGTAAATTTTTCATTTTATTTTTGATTGATTTTATAATGGCAAAATTAAATATTTAATCATAGAATATCGAATATAGACGGAATTTATGCTTTTGATAAATATTTTTTTAGATATTTATTGTTGATTCATAACTTTTTGATATTTTTGAAAACTGAATTTGATACTCTAGTATTTACGGATTTTTTATTATTAAAACCTTTGAATGCGATGAAAAAGGTCATTTTTTTACTTACGGTTGCTTTTAACCAGCAATCCTATTCTCAAATTTCGAATATAATTCCTTCTTCAAACGCTATTGCGCAAACTTCGGTTGCCGATTCGCGAAACTGGACGGCATTTAATAATCCGGCTATGTTGGGTTATGCAGAACAATGTGAAGGGGGTATTGGATTTGAAAACAGATATCTAATCTCGCAGCTTTCAACCAAAACTGCTCAATTCGCTTTGCCTTCCAGCTTAATCAATACAGGTTTGTCTTTCTCGTATTTTGGTTACTCACTTTATCATGAGATGCTTGTTGGTGCAGGATTCTCGCGGAATTTCTCCGATAAATTTTCAATGGGCATGCAATTTAATTATTATACAGCTTATTTCACGGCGTCCAATTCTTATCACGGTGCTTTTTTGCCTCAGTTTGGCTTGTCGGTGAAGCTCACTTCCAATTTCAGTTTGGGTTTCCATTCTTTTAATCCAATTCAAGCCAATATTAAAACGGAATATGTAACAAAACGTATTCCTTCTATTTTCAGTTTGGGAACGGAATATTTCTTTTTACCGGAATTGACATGGCGAACTCAGATTGATAAAGAGTTAAGCAGCGATTATCGTTTTGCTACCGGATTTGACTATCAGATGCTGCAAAGTTTTAAAATAAAATTGGGTGCTTATGGTTCCGATTATTTTGTTCCGTGCCTCGGAGCTGGATTTAAAACAGGAGCTTTCTTGGTAGATTTGAATTGCGAATCACATCCATTATTGGGATTAAACACCATCGCTGCGATTAAATATCGGTTTAGAAAATAAGGTATTACACTTCAAATGGAACTTTCGTGAAACGCCTGTTTGTTCATTCGCTGTTCTTCTTTGTTTGCTCTTATCCATTAAGAGCACAGGATGCTGTTTCTACCACCGAACAACTTATAGCGGATATTTTCGAACAATATACTGCAGAAAGTACCGAAACTATAGATTACAATAGCTTTTTCGAAGATTTGATGTTTTGTGCTGAAAATCCGATTAATCTCAATAAAGCAACCCGTGAGCAATTAGAGAAATTGCCATTTCTATCCGATATTCAAATTGAAAACATTCAGGCTTATGTATATCAATTTGGTTCGATGAATACTATTTACGAACTTCAGTTGATTGAGGGTCTTGATATGACCGATATCCGGCGGATGTTGCCTTTCGTGAAAGTTGGTGAGGCGGCTGATGTAAATAAGAAACTGTATTGGCCTGATTTGTTGAAGTATGGAAAGAATAAATTATTATTTCGACTAGATAAAGGTTTGGAAACGAAAGAAGGCTATCGACTTTTGCCGGAAGAAGAAAAGAATTCAGCCGAAGGTAATTCAAAAAAATATTTGGGAAGTGATTTCTATAATTCACTCAGATATAATTTTCATTTTAAGGATCGGATTTTGTTTGGTATTACTGCCGAAAAAGATGCCGGAGAACAGTTTTGGGGATCAACACGTAAGGGCTATGACTTTTATTCCTTTCATGTACAATTAAATAATTTCGGAAAGTTTAGAACTATTGTTTTGGGCGATTATCGGGCTAGCTTTGGACAAGGGTTGGTTCTTTATTCTGAATTTGTTATGGGAAAATCATCTTATGTATTAAATGTTATACCCCGAAGCTCGGGATTAAAGAAATGTAGTTCAACCGACGAAAGCAATTTTTTCCGTGGTGGTGGAGCAACGGCCAGGTTCGGAAAGTTTGATCTTTCAGCTTTTTATTCTAATAAAAAGATTGATGGAGATACGGTGAATGGGGCATTTTCAACTATTATAACCACCGGTTATCATCGTACATCAGATGAGTTGAGTAAAAAACATACCGTGAATCAGCAAATTGTGGGTGGAAATGTGACTTATACCAATATGAATTTGCAGGTTGGAGTAACTGCTGTTCATACTCAACTGAACAGGCAATTGATTCCGAATAAATCGGTATATAATTATTTTTACTTTTCAGGGAATAAACAAACTAGCGGTGGAATTTCTTATCGTTACCGTTGGAAAAAACTGAACTTATTTGGAGAAACAGCTATGACCGATAATGGTTCTATGGCAACATTGAACGGTTGCTCTTTTAGTCCGGCATCAACCATCGGGTTGGTGGTTTTGCAGCGTTACTATGCACCGGAATACGATACATTTTATGCGTCTTCTTTTTCAGAAACTTCGAGAATAAATAACGAAAGTGGTTTGTATCTGGGTGCTGAAATCCGCCCATTTGCAAAATGGAAATTTGCAGTGTATGCCGACGGTTATCGCTTCCCCTGGCCAAAGTATGGCATTGATATACCCTCAGTGGGTAAAGATTATTTGTTTCATGCTGATTTTGCTCCCCGGAATAATATTGCGATGTATTGGCGCTTTAAGTATGAAAACAAACAAACCAATCTTTCTACTACCGGAGTGGTGATGCCTGTGGTGGTCCCGGCTCAAAAGACATCCTTGCGTTATCAGTTGACTTATTCGTATGAAAATTTTAGCTTTAAAAATGTGTTGGAAGGTAATTTATCGAGACAAGGTGATGCCGACTGGACATATGGCATTACTGCTTTGCAGGATGTGAGTTATGATTTTCAAAAAATTCCGCTAAAGGTTGATTTCCGTTATCAGTTTTTTGATGCTGTAAGCTACGAAAATCGCTTTTGTTCTTACGAGAGGGATGTGTTATACGCTTTTTCCATTCCTATGTATTTTGGTTTGGGGAGTCGATACTATCTGAATGTAAAATATGATTTGAATAAACATCTTTCATTGTGGTTTAAAATAGCGCAAACGGTGTATGCCGACAATCGAGAATCACTCAGTAGTGGCAATGAAGCCATTTCAGGAAACCGAAAAACAGACTTAAGGTTTATGCTTAAATATGAGTTTTAGATAAATAGTACCTGATTTTATTTTGCATGGATAAATTGATATATTTATCATACAAATTGATTTTGACCCAAATATCTGACAGAAACTGCCATCTCTACATTGCAACTTTAGAATTTTGCTGTATCTTTGTATTGTTTTCAGCCCGAAGACTTTCTCCTCTAGCCGAATACTACAACACATTATATTTCAACAAAATGGATTTATTAGAAAAGATTATGGCACGTGCCAAGGCAAACGTACAACGTATTGTTTTGCCCGAAGGTACTGAAATTCGTACATTAAAAGCGGCGGATATTATTTTGAAAGAAAAAGCAGCTAAGCTGATACTGATTGGTAATGAAGCTGAGATCAAAAAAATTGCTGCCGAAAACAAGCTTACTCATATTGCTGAAGCATCCATTGTGGATCCGGAAACAGATGCAAAGATGCCCGTTTACGCAAACTTGCTGTTTGAACTTCGCAAAAGTAAGGGAATGACACTTGAAGAGGCAACAAAACTGGCAAAAAATCCGTTGTACCTGGGTTGTCTGCTGATTAAAAACGGTGATGCCGACGGAGAATTGGCCGGAGCTCAAAATACAACCGGTAACGTACTACGTCCGGCTTTCCAGATTGTAAAAACTTTACCGGGTATCAGCGTTGTTTCTGGTGCTTTGTTGATGTTTACTCCAACACACCAATATGGTGAGAACGGACTGTTGGTTTTTGCTGACTGTGCTGTAAATCCAAATCCAACCGCACCTGAGTTAGCCCAAATAGCTATTTGCACGGCTGAAACCGCCCGTGTAATTGCCGGATTTGAACCACGTGTAGCCATGTTGAGCTTTTCGTCGAAAGGAAGTGCTAAACATGAATTTGTAGACAAAGTAGTGGAAGCTACCCGCCTTGCCAAAGAAATGGCTCCCGAATTGATGATAGACGGAGAACTTCAGGCTGATGCAGCTCTGGTTCCATCGGTAGGACAAAGCAAAGCTCCGGGAAGTAAAATTGCCGGACATGCAAACGTATTGGTTTTCCCTGATCTGCAAGCCGGAAATATCGGTTATAAAATGGTGGAACGCTTCTCCGGCGCACAAGCTGTGGGACCAATTCTACAAGGAATGGCTGCGCCAATCAATGATCTTTCGCGTGGTTGTGCTGTGGATGATATTGTGAGAATGATTACCATTACGGCTAATCAGGCAATGAAATAATCGCCGGATTCTAAAGGTGATCAGACGGAATAGATATATTTAAACAAAAAATACTAACTAAATAACCTCTCTTCTGGGAGGTTTGGAGGGTTTTATATGGCAGAAGAAATGATTGAAGCAATAGAGCGCTACGGCCTGAGCAAGCGAAACCGGAAACGGACCTTGTTTTCGCGTATTGGCGTGGTTGGTTGCGGGAAAGAAGGCAGTGTAATTGCTACTACTGCGGCAATGAACGGCATGGAAGTAGTTTTTCTTGAACCGTCTGAAGATAGAATTGCTAACGCTTTTACTCGTATAGAGGAAAAGTTGGACAAGAAAATTGAAAACTGGGGTCTGACGATCAACGAGAAAAAGGCAATTTTATCGCGAGTTTCAGGTACTACCAACTACGAAGATTTTAGTGGTTGCGATTTTGTTATCGAAGCTATTCGTTATGATGAGGAGACGGGCGAACGTCGCGTGAATCACCGCAAGGAAGTATTCCTGCAGTTGGAAAAAGTACTTTCAACAAATGCTATCATTGCTTCCAATGTTTCCACTGTTATTGTTACTGATCTGGCTGCCGAGCTGGAACATACCGAGCGTTGCATCGGACTGCATTTCCTGTCAAATATAACGGGTTCGCAAATTATTGAAATTGTTCCGGGTTTAAATACTTCTAAGGAAACTTTCGATAAAGTTTGTCAGTTTGCCAAATTAATCAATCACCAATATGTTCCGGTAACGGAATCGGCAGGATTGATTAGTATCCGTTTGTTTCTTATTCTGCTGAATGAGGCCTGCGGTATTTTAATGGAAGGCATTTCGACTGTTGAAGATATTGATTTGGTACTTACAGCGGGTTTTGGTCACCGTCAGGGAGTTTTTCGCACGGCCGATCAAATGGGTATTGAGAAAATTGTAAAACTGCTCGAAAACCTGTGGGATGAGTATGGCAGTCTGAAATACAAACCATCGCCTGTGCTGCTGCGTTTATATCGTGCTAAACATTTTGGTGTAAGCCGTGGCAAAGGTTTTTATACGTATGACGAAGCTGGAAATATAATCAAATAAGGAGGAACGGAAAACATGAAGATATTAGTATTGAACTGTGGAAGTTCATCAGTGAAATATAAGTTGCTCGACATGGAGAGCAAAGAAGAATTGGGAACCGGTGCCGTAGAGAAACTGGGTATGAAAGGTTCTTTTCTGAAACATGTTCGTCGCGACGGAAAAAAAGTGATATTGAAAGGTGAAATTCTGGAGCATCAGATTGCTGTAGAATATATTTTGGGTGTACTGACTAGCGAGAAACATGGTTGTATCAAGTCTCTGGAAGAAATTGACGCGGTGGGTCACCGGGTGGTTCACGGAGGAGAAAAATTCAACAGCAGTGTGCTTATTACTGACGAGGTGATACACAAAATTGTAGAATGTATAGACATAGCCCCGTTGCACAATCCACCAAATCTGGCTGGTATACGCGCCATCAACGAATTGTTACCCTCGGTTCCTCAGGTAGCGGTTTTCGATACGGCCTTTCACCAGACTATGCCCGATTATGCTTATATGTATGGCATTCCGTATTCATTATATACCAAATACGGCATCCGTCGCTATGGTTTCCACGGAACGAGCCACCGCTATGTGTCGAAACGTGTGTGTGATTACCTGGGACTCGATTATCTCAACACCAAAATAATTACGGCTCATATTGGTAACGGAGCTTCAGTAACAGCTGTGAAAAACGGCGAATCGGTTGATACTTCTATGGGATTTACGCCTATTGAAGGATTGATGATGGGTACCCGTTCGGGCGACGTGGATTTGGGTGTGGTTACCTTCCTGATGGAAAAAGAAATGCTTGGTGCATCGGCTGTTTCAACTTTGTTCAACAAACACAGTGGTATGTTGGGTATTTCGGGTATATCGTCGGATATGCGCGATATAGAAACGGGCAGAGTGGAAGGTAACGAACGGGCTGAACTGGCCTGGCAGATGTTTGAATACCGGTTGAAAAAATACATAGGTTCTTACATGGCTGCTTTGGGTGGTGTAGACGTTATTGTGTTTACCGGTGGGATAGGAGAGAACCACCGCATTACGCGTGAGTTTGTTTGTGAGGCCTTTGAATTTATGGGCATCAAAATAGATAAGGAAGTCAACAACAGAACGCAGGGCATCGAAGCGGTAATCAGTACACCGGACTCTACGGTGAAGGTAGTGGTAATTCCTACCGACGAAGAGTTTATGATTGCTTCCGATACGCTTGAAATTTGTAGCAAACTGGCGTAAACGTCTTTTTATAAATAATCCAAATCGGGAGTTGGAAATTAGTCCGTAGGACTTATATATCCATAGAACAAGCAGATGTGTATATTTATTGTCCGTAGGACATTCACATTTCCCAGGTTTATCCCCTACGGGGAATTGGTTGTATCTGTTTCCATTTTCTATTGATATGTATTCCCTACGGGGGAAAAAATACTCATTATAAATAGAGTGTGAACACCTGATTTGTCTAATAACAAAAAAATGCCTGACACGAAAGTATCAGGCATTTTTTGTTCAACGGTTTACCGAAAGGAGTGATTACCCCCTATATAAGTTTATTTTGTTGGTGTTTCTTCTTCTTTGGTATCTTTTGTTTTGCGTCCTTTGCGAATGGCCAAGGTGGTGTTGAAGCGTGTCATGCGTTGGTTCAATTCGTTTACAAAAGGAGTATAAACAGTCTCGCCATTAATCAGAATAAGTGCATCCATACGGTCTATCATGCTGATTACGCATTTGTCTATCTCGGCACGTACCTGTTTCATCCGTAGAGCCGTTTTGGCAGCTTCCTGCGAGTCGCGGCTTTTCATCAGGGCATCAAACTCATCGTTCGTGCGTTTTATTTCCACTACCCAGTCTTCCTGATTCAGTGTTTTGATATCGGGAGCCAGGCTACCATCCAGCTCACCCAGCAGGGCGTTGGCCGATGCCGTTTGCTGGTCATAAGGTTTTACTTCCATCTGTTTGTACCGATCGAGCACTACCTGAATGCTGGCAGCAGCTTTTCGTTTTTCGGCCACAAAATGGTCGATAAATCCCTTGATGCTTTTTCGGAATGCATACAGGGTGTTGTCGCGCAGCAGATCTGCGTCCGATAGCTGTTGGGTAAATACGCTTTTGATGATCTTGTTGAGTGCTTCGCCCTCTTGTCCGTAAAGGACCAGAAAAGTGGCAAAAAGAGCTTGAATATCCAATACTTCGGGCTTGTAAATCATTACTAAGCCTTTGAATTCAGTCAGGAGCTGATAGTGCTCCTCGTTGCGGAGGTGTGACAATTTGGTTCGTGTAATTTTCATTTTTTCATTTTTTTTTGCTTCGGATTTTTAGACCGGAAGTTGGTTAGTGTATATAATTTAAAGGTAGTGACTAAATTAAAATAACTGAAGGCATAAAATGGACAGTATGGTTTTTCACGTTAAACCATCCGTTTGTAAGTGGGAGGGAGGTAATTTCGGCCGAAAGTTTCTTGTAGCTCATAGGCAAGCTTTCGGCTGCGGCCGGCGGTTTGTCTACGGACTTCGACAAGGTTTCGCCCCTGGCCGGCGGTCTGTCTACATGTTTCGGCAAGGTTTCGGCCGAGGCCGACGCTTTGTCCTTGAGTTCAGAGAGACTTTCGGCCGCGTCGGAAACCTTGCTGACAACTTTTGGTCAGTTTTTCAATGGCTGATGAGCGATGCAAAAGAGCTTTTTTCCTCTTTCCCGGTAACTTCAATCTGCTGTTTGCTCATATCTATGCTCCTTCAAACAGGAGTTTACTGACGACATGAGTCTTAAAAATCTGTTGACAAAAATAGAGAAAATAATTTTAAAAACAAATATTTCTGGAAAAAAAGTAGCAAAATGATAAATTATTTATTTTTAGCCTTTTGTGGGTTTATGGTCTTTTGTTCATTTATTGAAAAAATTTGTTTAGCATGTCGATAAATAGAAGTAATTTTGCGCCGTAAAAAAGATTTAAGGGTTTAGTTATGGGAATTGAAATTGGAATACTGATATTAGGTATTTTGGCCGGAGTAATGTCTGGTTTGTTTGGCATTGGTGGTGGCATTATTATGGTTCCGGCACTGATTGCCATTTTTGGCATGGACATGTTGAATGCCAATGCCACGTCGCTGGCAGCCATGTTGCTACCTGTTGGAGTATTGGGAGTTATAACTTATTACAAAGCTGGTTATATAAACATAAGGGAGTCGTTATGGCTGTCGGTAGGTTTACTGGCGGGTTCATTTTTTGGAGCCGAGTTAGCTGTATCGGTAGATGTAAAAGTATTGTCGAAACTTTATGCTGCATTTTTGCTTTATGTGGCAGTTGGTTATCTGGATATCCCCAAATTAATTCGTGGCAAAAAGCATGAAAAGCCCGAAAATCCTATTGATGGAGAACGAATTCGGCATTCGTTTTGGATTTATGTTGCAGTAGGTATTTTGGCCGGAGTCATTGCTGGTCTCTTTGGTAAAGGGGGTGGTCTGGTAATTGTACCGATACTCATTAAATTTTTCCACTATAATCCTAAAGCAGCTTCAGCCACATCATTGGCTGCTTTGCAACTACCTGTAGGGTTGCCCAGCGTGATTGTATACGCTGAGGGCGGATATTTGAACTGGATTTATGCAGGGCTGATGGCGTTAGGTATTTTGGGCGGAGTATTTTTTGGTACTAAATTGGCCATAAAATTGCCGGCAGCTATCTTTAAAAAGGTATATGCTGTGTTCCTGTTGGGCGTGGCCGTTTATATGGTTTATAAATACATCTGATCCGGCCTATATAAGGGGGGGACGAAAAACAGAATATCCCGGTCTGAATGGGGCTGGAGTACAAAGAACCGTGGAGGGGGAATCTCTCAACGGTTCTTTGTGTTTTTTAGTTCTATGAATCAAAATCAATAGGGAGTAAAAAAAAACGGAATGAATACCTGTGCCCTGATAATTTTAAAGAATGATATGGCTAATGTTTTATTCGGAAAAAGGTTGTATTTTTACAATCCGATTATTTGTTTAAATCCCTATTTTTATGGCTCAGTCATCCACACTATCTTCCACTCCCTATCGTTTTACCGCATTGGACATCTTCCGCGGCCTCACCGTTTGCTTTATGATCGTCGTTAATACCTCTGGCAACGATGCTACCACCTTTTGGCCGCTCAAACATGCCGACTGGAACGGTTTTACTCCCACCGATCTGGTGTTTCCTTCCTTCTTGTTTGCCGTGGGCAATGCCATGAGCTTTGTTACCAAGCGCTGGGAAACGATGAAGCAATCGGAGGTATTATGGAAAATACTAAAGCGCACTGTTCTCATTTTTCTAATGGGTTACCTCATGTATTGGTTTCCGTTTTTTAAACTTGATGCGCAGTTGCATTTGACTTTATTGCCCGTTTCTCACACCCGCATCATGGGCGTTTTGCAACGCATTGCTTTATGTTATGGCATCGTGTCGCTGATGGTTTATTGTTTAGGATCTAAAAGAACTATTTGGTTGGGCGTATTTGCTCTCTTGGCCTACTGGGTGTTGTTGTTAGTTTTTGGCACTTCAGGAAGCGAATTTACTAAGACGGGAAACGCTGTGTTGCGTTTCGATACCTGGATGTTGGGTGTCAATCATCTGTATATGGGCGAAGGTTTCCCGTTCGATCCGGAAGGGGTACTCAGCACTTTACCTGCCTTGTTTAATGTCATTGCCGGATTTGCTGTCGGGCGTTTTCTACAGATCAAAGGTAAAAGCTACGAAGGCCTTGCCAAACTTTTATTAATGGGCTTCGCACTGCTTTTTGCGGCTTATTGTTGGGATTCATTTCTTCCTGTAAATAAAAAGCTATGGACAAGCTCTTATGCTGTCCTGACGGTAGGGTTGGATTGTCTGATACTGTCACTTATAATCTACATCACCGATTTTTTGGGGAAAACAAAGGGGACTCATTTCTTTTTGGTAACGGGTAAAAATCCATTGTTTATTTACCTGATGAGCGAATTGGGTGTAGTCGTCATGTGGATGGTTCATGTAGGCAACGAACCACTTTTCTCGTGGATCTACAACCATATCTTTATTTTTACGGGCAACTACCTCGGAGCGTTTCTTTTCTCGGTGTGGTGGATGCTTATCTGCTGGTTGATGGGTTGGGTGTTGGATAGGAACAAAATTTATATCCGTTTATAAAAGTGGGTATAAATCTTCTTTTACCGCTGCTGCTCCAATCGCGCTGCGTCCATTCTGAGCAATATAAACAATAAAATGGTAAAACCCCAAAGCGAGGAGCCTCCGTAGCTAAAAAATGGCAAAGGAATGCCAATAACGGGCATAATGCCGAGCACCATCCCAATGTTTATTGCCAGGTGAAAAAACAATATGCTGGCTACGCAATAAGCATAAATGCGGCTAAAAGTATCGCGCTGTCGTTCGGCAATCCGAAGTAATCGCATAAGCAGTAGCCAATACACAAACAGCACCAATGTAGAACCCCAAAAACCGTGTTCTTCGCCTACAGTACAGAATATAAAATCAGTGTCCTGCTCCGGAACGTATTTCAGCTTGGTTTGTGTACCATTTAAAAATCCCTTTCCCCAAAAACCGCCGGATCCAATAGCAATTTTCGATTGATTTACATTATAACCTGCACCGGTGAGGTTACTCTCCATTTTCAACAATTCCTTGATACGGACTTGTTGGTGCGGCTCCAATACGTTTTCAAATAAATAATCAGCCGAAAAGCAGAATAGCACCGATCCAAAAGAGAAAAGTACCAAAAACCAGTATTTCTTATACCTGTAAAAGAGTTCGGTTATTGACCAATAGATGCATGAAGCTACTACGGTGAATATAGCAACATAATTGTAGCTAACATAAAACCAGATATTCATCAGATAAGTAATTCCTCCTATCACTGATGTACCAAGCAGTAAATAAAGTGCTTCTTTGGTGTTTTTGCCAAAGAAAATAGCATATCCTATTTGCATGACGAGGATTATGCCCATACCCAATACCATACCGAGTGTACCTCTGTCTACCTGAATCGGTACAATGCTGTATTTAATAATTACGACAAATAGCAACACGGCAAACGATCCGATTAATAGGACAATACCATTCATTCCTTCGCGATAAAGCATCAGCAGGAATGCGAGAAAAACGAGGGCGGTACCCGTTTCGTTTTGTAAAATAATTAATGCAAACGGAGTGAAAATGATTAGCCCGAGCGGAAGCAGATCTTTCCAGTTTTTAAGTTTATAATTATAAGAACTCATAAACTTTGAAAGTGCCAGTGCAGTTGCCACCTTTGCTAACTCAGCCGGTTGAAACCGGATGGGCCCAAATACTAACCACGAATGCGAACCTTTTATATCGGGTGCAATAGACCGGGGAGCAAAGATGGTCACAATCAGTAGAAATATAGCAAAACCATAAATGAAGTAGGCAAAAAAGTTATACATTCTGGAATCAATCAGCAACAATGCTCCAGCAATAGCAAAAGCACTTAGAATCCAAATAAACTGCATTCCGGCACGCTGACTGTAATCGAAGATGCTGGCCTGGTCAAAATCATAGCTGGCTCCATAAATACTGATCCAGCCCATAAAAATCAGAGCAACGTAATAAAATACCGTTGTCCAGTCTAAAGCATATTTAATACTAACGTTCTTGTACATACGAATTGGTGACAGTATTAATTGTTCTTTCTTCTAAGTCTGTTCGGGTAATTTTGCCTTTCAGGTATTGCTCTACCAGTAAGCTGAAAATTGGTGCAGCATAAGTTGTTCCAAACCCGGCATTTTCAACTATTACTGCAATGGCAATTTTAGGATTTACCCGTGGTGCAAAACCTACAAAAACTGCGTGTGGCTTTCCATGGCTATTGTCGGCAGTACCCGTTTTTCCACACATGTCAATGCCCGGAATTTTAGAAGCTCTTGCTGTCCCTGATTCAAATACGCGCCACATTCCTTCAAATACAACCGGAAAGTATTTCTTATCCACCTTGCACTGATGAATCTTTTTCAACATTGAGTCGCACTTGTTCAGGTGGGGTGTGATATAATGTCCTTCGTTGGCGATGGCACACATCAGGTTGGCCATCTGAAGAGGAGTAGCCATCACTTCGCCCTGTCCGATTGCGTTGGACCGGATGGTGATGGCACGCCATCCTTTTTCCGAACGATATACCCGGTTATAGAATTTTTGCGTTGGGATGTATCCGCGCGATTGTTCGTACAGATCGCCGTCTTTGAATTTCTCTCCAAGTCCAAAACTTTTTACCCGATCTACCCATTCATCGTAGGTGGTTCTGAAATTAATATTTCTGGGTCCGTATCCGTTTCGTTCCATAGTCGAACGGAAAGCATTCCAGAAATATGGATTACAACTTTGTTCCACGGCACTCAGCAAGCTTACCGGCGAACCGTGGTGGTGCGTACATTTTACCGGGTACGACTGCGGCCCGTTACAGGCAAACATGGTATGTTCAGTAATTCCACCCATTTGCTGGCACACCAATGCCTGAAGTGTTTTAAACGCCGATCCGGGTGAATATTGTCCTTGTGTGGCACGATTCATCAACGGCTTTGTAGGGTCATGCAACAATGAATTATAATTTCTTGAGCGCTGACGACCGACTAAAATTCCCGGGTTAAATGTAGGGCTTGAAGCTATAGCCAGAATCTCCCCGGTTGCCGGTTCAATGGCAACAATACTGCCAAGCTTACCGGTAAGTAACTTTTCTGCCAACAATTGTAATTGAGCGTCGAGGGTGAGTGTCAGGTTTTCGCCGGCTTTAGGTGCTACATCCTCTTTTCCGTTTTCATATTTCCCTTTTATTCTACCCTTGGCATCGCGCAACAGAATTTCAACACCTTTTTCACCCCGTAGCTGTTCCTCGTAGGTGTATTCAATCCCATCACGGCCAGCATAATCGCCCGGTTTGTAATAATCGTCGTTATCTATTTTATGTTGAGATACCTCACCGATATTCCCTAATATCTGTCCTGCAAAAGGATAGGTGTATTCACGCAAAGTACGGCTTTGAATATAAAATCCGGGGTATTTATACATCGATTGTTGAATAGTGGCAATGTCGGCACTACTCAATTGAGTCATGAAAAGTTGAGGGGTGTACGAAGAGTAGTTTGGATTTTTCTTTCTGTCCTTAATCTCTTCCAGTCTGTTTATCAGGTGTTGCTTATCAATATTCAGCGCTTTACAAAATGCAAGTGTATCGAGTCCGCGAATTTCACGCATGATCAGCGCAATATCGTAAGCCGGTTTGTTGTAAACCAAAAGTTTATGGTTTCTGTCGTAAATAAGTCCGCGTGGAGGGAACTGTGTCTTTTTCAGAAAGGCATTACTATCGGCACCATTTTTATATTTAGTGTCGATAATTTGTATGGTGAATAACCGCAAAATGTACAAAACTATAACAGCAGATATGATTCCGGCAACTACATATCTTCTGCTTTGAAGTTCGTCATTGATCATATGCTATTTTTTGCTAAACGATTGAATCCCTAAAATCATGAGTATAGTTACCAATGAGCTTAGGACTACTTTTGTCAGAATAATCCACCCACTGACGAATGAGAATGATTCCAGAAAAAATAAGGCCACATTATGCAGAAAAACGAGTATTACTACATATTTTATGTAAGCACTTACTCCAAAGGTATAAAATGAAGGAGTTGGATTATTTCCTTCTTCGATTGAAGTGAATAGCTTAATAATGCCATCGCGTGCAAAGGCTACAAGAACGGTAGCAAATGCATGCTGACCGGGAGTATTTGAACAAATCCCAATTGATATACCAAGTCCAAATGCCAACAGAAGCGAGAACCAGCGCGGAGTCTGTACCGGTAACGCAAGGATAAACAGAATATACAAATAGGGATTTATATATCCCAAAAATTGAATATTATCCAGCACCAGTACCTGAAAAAGTACGAGTAATATAAAACGTATTATGTTTTGAAGTACTGTAGGCATATTTTTAATTGACAGTTGATAATTGTCAGTTGATCGTTTTATTCAATTGAAAAGTCGTTTATATTTGTTGTCAACTATAAACTAACTTATTATTGTTCCTCCGATTTTTTCTCTAAATCTTTTTGTTCCTGATAATTCAGGTAGTTGATCACTTTCACATGCGAAAGTGTTCGAAAATCAACAGCCAGTTTTACTTTAATCTTATAATAAGCATCACTTGTTTTGATTTTAAAATCTTCTATGTTTCCAACCGGAATTCCTTCGGGGAATGTACTGGTAAGTCCGCTTGTAATCAATGTGTCTCCCAAAGCCAGTTCTACATGGCGTGCTATATCGTTGAGATTGGCGTATCGGGAGTCTTCGCCGTTCCAGAGTAACCCACCGCTATAATTGCTTCGTTTAAATTTACAGCTGATTTCAATTTTAGGGTTTATAATTGGAATTACAACTGAAAATTTGGTTGAAACAGTTTTTACTATGCCAACTACGCCTTCATCGCTTACCACTCCCATATCGGGTTTTATACCATCCAAAGCCCCTTTATTCAGCGTAATGTAATTGAGTGTTTTGTTGGTAGTACATTTTATTACCTTAGCCGCAATAAACTGATATTCCATTTCGGGAGGAATGCGGAAGTGAATGGAGTCGGGAGTCTCTTTTTTCAGTGAAACCAGTTGGTTTTGAAGTTTGACAAGCTGATTTTTAAGTGCCGTGTTTTCTTCCGACAAATTGTCGTTAGCTGTGCGCAGTTTGAAAAATTCTACCACAGAGTTGCTCCACTCAAACATGGTTGAAGCTACTGAATTGCTTGATGAGAGAAACACACTTTTTTGATAGTCCTGATTCTTTACAATCAAGGTGACGGAGATTACCTCTAGGAATAGAAATAAAAACACTACGCTGTATTGAATCAAAAAGTTGATAAGATTCTTCATGTGGGCGAAACTGCAGACAGGGAAAGATATATTTTTATACAGAAATTTTCGGTAGGCATAAGAAATCTCCAATGCCTACCGAAAATTCAATTTAGTTTTATCGAATCAGGAACGAAAATTTATCTACGTTTTTCAACGCAATACCAGTTCCGCGAGCCACGGCACGCAATGGATCTTCTGCAATGTGAAACTGAATATTCAATTTGTCAGTCAAACGTTTATCTAATCCACGAAGTAGTGCTCCACCTCCGGCTAAGTAAATTCCTTTTTGAACGATGTCGGCATACAATTCCGGTGGAGTTTGTTCCAATGCACTCAGAATAGCAGCTTCGATTTTCGAAATAGATTTTTCAAGACAATGTGCTATTTCCTGATATGAAACCGGAACTTGCATAGGCAAAGCAGTCATACGATTTGGTCCGTGTACGATATAGTCTTCCGGAGCGTCTTCCAGATCGGTAAGTGCAGCACCAACGTTTATCTTGATTAACTCGGCTGTACGTTCACCTACTTTGATATTGTGCATACGTCCCATATATTCCACGATATCCAAAGTCAAATCGTCACCCGCAATGCGGATTGATTTGTTGGAAACAATGCCTCCTAATGAGATAACCGCAATTTCGGTAGTACCACCGCCAATATCAACAATCATACATCCGTTTGGAGCTTCTACATCAATACCAATACCGATAGCGGCAGCCATAGGTTCGTAAATCATATACACTTCGCGTCCACCAGCATGCTCCGATGAGTCACGCACTGCACGAATCTCTACTTCAGTACTTCCCGAAGGAATACAAACTACCATTTTGAGGGTAGGAGAGAAGAGATGATTTTTGGTAGGGATCATTTTAATCATACCGCGAATCATTAATTCTGCAGCGTAGAAATCGGCAATTACACCATCGCGCAAAGGGCGGACAGTACGGATTCCTTCGTTTTCTTTTCCTTGCATTTGACGTGCTTTTTCGCCAATAGCAATCAGCTTATCGCTACGTTTGTCCAAAGCCACCACCGATGGTTCATCAACCACAATTTTATCGTTGTGGATGATAATCGTATTCGCAGTACCTAAGTCAATAGCTATTTCTTGTGTAAATGAAAATAGTCCCATTTTCTTAATTTATTTTCAGGTTGTTTAATTTTATTGTTATTCACCGAGAGACAAGGCATGCCTGTCTCTACAAGGGGAAAATTAATGTTTAAAATGGCGGAATCCGGTTGTAACCATTGATAATCCGGTTTCATTGCATTTCTCAATTGAAAGCTTATCGTTAATCGAACCGCCTGGTTGGATTACAGAAGTAATTCCTGCTTCCGATGCTATTTGGACGCAGTCGGGAAATGGAAAAAATGCATCTGAAGCCATAACTGCTCCTTTCAAATCAAATTTAAATGTATCAGCCTTGTCGATGGCTTGCGTCAAAGCATCAACACGTGATGTTTGACCAACACCGCTTGCGCACATTTGCTTGTTCTTTGCAAGAACGATAGCATTCGATTTAGAATGTTTTACTATTTTGTTTGCAAAAAGCAAATCTTCAATTTCGTCGGCTGCCGGTACCTTTTCTGTAACCACTTTCAGGTCGTCGGCAGTTTCTGTATGTGTATCTTTATCTTGTACCAATACGCCGTTGAGTAATGAGCGGAATTGTTTCGCTTTTACTTTGGCATCTTTGATGATGAGAATAATTCTGTTTTTCTTTTGACTCAGAATTTCAATGGCTTCCAAATCGTAATCGGGAGCAATAACCACTTCAAAGAAGATCTTGTGCATTTCTTCGGCAGTAGCTTTGTCAACTATTGCATTGGTAATAAGTACCCCACCAAAAGCTGAAACCGGATCACCGGCCAAAGCAGCATTCCACGCATCAACTAATACCGGACGCGATGCAATTCCGCATGCATTGTTGTGCTTCAAAATGGCAAAGGTTATATCGTCAAAATCATTTATCAGATTTACTGCAGCATCAATATCGAGAAGGTTGTTGTAAGAAATTTCTTTTCCTTGCAATTGTTCGAACATGTCGTCGAATTTGCCAAAGAAAATGCCGTTTTGATGTGGGTTTTCACCATATCGCAGTGCTTTTGGATTGTTCTCGCTGTAACGGAATGCGCTTTTTTCTTTATTGTCAAAATAGTTGAAAATAGCAGAGTCGTAATGCGAAGAAACTGCGAAAGCTTCTTTCGCAAACCAGCGACGTTCTTCCAGAGTAGTTTCTGCACCATTTGCCGAAATAATATCAAACAAAGGTTCGTATTGGTCTTGTGAAGCTACAATAACCACATCATTGTAGTTTTTAGCGGCGGCTCGAATAAGGGAAATGCCACCAATATCAATTTTCTCAATGGTAGTTGGTTCGTCGGCTCCGGCAGCCACTGTGGCTTCGAAAGGATATAAATCGACAATAACTAAATCAATTTCAGGAATATCGTATTCAGCAATCTGAGCTTTATCCACATCCAAATCACGGCGATTCAGAATTCCTCCAAACACTTTTGGGTGTAATGTTTTCACTCTTCCGCCCAAAATAGAAGGGTAACCGGTAAGATCTTCAACGGCACTGCATGGAATATCGAGTGATTCAATAAAGGACTGGGTTCCGCCGGTAGAGATAAATTCTACACCTTCGGAGTGAAGTTTTTTGATGATTATATCTAGTTTATCCTTATGATAAACAGATACTAAGGCTCTTTTTATTCGCTTTTTTTCCATATTCCGTTTTACGTTTAATTATGGGATGCAAAACTACAAAAAAATACTTGTTTTATCAACATAAAAAATAGATTGATTTTAAGACTCGGCTAAATTTAATAAGTTGATACAGAAATACACAAAAATACAGCTGCAGCTGACGAAAAGAGGGGTCTTAAGACTTTGAATAAAGTATAGAAATTTATACTCTGAATTTATTCGATAGCTTCTTTCACCACTTTAAAAGCCTTTTCGAGTTTCAGCATTTCGGAGGACATGAATTGATAGAATTCCATCCATTGAATACGGCGGTGAAGGTCTATTCCATTCTTTTGAGCGTAGATGCGGCAGACCTCAGTACCACATTCACGGATGTAAGCAAAATCCCAGATCAGTCCTTCGGGGAATTGCTTCTCCATAATGATTTTATACTGTTCAAATTGTTCGTATTTTTTTAATCGGGCTTTGGCATCGTGCAGATTTATTTCTAAAATAACAAAAGCCCCTTCGCGGGTGGCATCAAACTTCATTTCCACACCTTTCATTTTGGTATTGTAAAGCATAAACTTGCTTTTCCGCCTTTTTAATGCCGGGACCTGGCTGCAATAGGTACCAAATCCTTCCCAAAATTCTTTTTTCAATTGTTTTAATTCTTCTTTGCTGTACATTTTCCTTCGTCTAAGGTCTGGTGTCAAAAGTCTTTCCTGATATCGCGAAGCAACTACCGATCAATATCGCGATTGCAGGAAGTAACTATTTATTTTACGATTTTATAAATTCCGCCGGGCAGACATTTTACAATGCCTTTAAATTCCATTTGCAGCAATACCGATGAAATTTTACTGAAAGGCTTCGTCATTAGAACGGCTAACTCATTTACCTGAATGCCGTCGGGATGTTGCCTTAAAACGGATGCAATTTTTTGCTCTTCGTCGGAAAGATCGACGAACAAGGTCGTTTGAATTGCGGGAGAATCGGTCGAATCTTGTTTTTCCCAGTTCATAAATTGTAAAATATCGTTGGCTGATTCTATTAGTGAGGCTTTATTGTTTTTTATCAAAGCATTGCAGCCTGCTGACCATTCGTCATTGACACGTCCCGGAAATGCAAATACATCTCGATTGTAGTCATTAGCAATTTCGCCCGTAATTAAAGCCCCACCACGAGCAGCGGATTCAACTACTACAATAGCGTCACACAATCCGGCAATAATGCGGTTTCGTTGCACAAAATTTGGTCGGTCGGGAGTTGTCATACTTAGGTACTCGGTGAGCAGTGCCCCCTGTTGTAACATTTTTACCGCTGTTGGCCGATGTGTTGCCGGATAAATCCGATCGAGCCCATGTCCCATTACTCCGATGGTAGGCAGACCTGCATCAAGAGCAGATTTGTGGGCACAAATGTCGATACCATAAGCCAATCCACTTACAATAATTGAATTTGGCTGTATGGAAGCTAAATCGGCAATCATATCCTTACAATTTTCCTTGCCGGTTTCGGTAGCATTGCGGGTTCCTACAATTCCAATAAATTTTCCGGTGTTTAAATCACAATTTCCTTTGGTATAAATCATGATGGGTGAGTCTGCACACTCTTTGAGGCGAAAAGGATAATCGCGATCGGCAAAGTAGAAAGTCTGAATTTTATTTTTTTCAATAAACTCTATTTCCTGTTCTGCACGAGGTAATACATTTTGCGATACAATTTCATAAGAAAGAACTTCGCCTATACCCGGAATTTTAGCCAGGTTCTGTTGCTTTTCTTTGAAAATACCTTCTACGCTTCCAACATAAGCAATCAGATTTTTAGCCAGATTGTTTCCAATGCCTTTAATAAGGGTGATGCCGATTTTGTATTTTAGTGTTTCGTCGACCATGCAAGTAATTCGGTAAATGATGATTATTATTGATCTATTTTTAGCACATAGTTCACAATAGTTTTTAATAGAAAATATAAGACTAAGAACACATAGTAATCAGTTACAAGTTACAAGTCACAAGTCACAAGTTACAAGGCTGTTTGCCTGAATTTTGCTTTCAAAAATACAGAAAGAAAAAAACAGGTTGCTAAATGTTACTCCTTACTTATTATTCCGAAGACGGGATAATTGCAGCGTGTGCAAAAGTATTGTCAAATACTTTTACTATGTGAACTAAGTCATTTTTTATCATCATTTCTATGTGTTCTATTACGATAAAAATATTTCATTCAATAATGGAAACTACTTACTTCGGTTGTTCAGACTATTTTGAAGTTTTGTTTGTTGTATTTGGCATTAACCGGAGGATGTACATTGCCAATAAACCCAATAATGTTCCGAGAATATCGCTAAACCAGTCGGACCACTCGGCTGTGCGGGGAGCAAAGTACATGGGTTGCAGAATTTCGACAAGTCCTCCGAGAAAGATAGGAAATGCGAGACAAACTAAAATGAACCCAAGTGTATTGGTCTTATTGTTTTTAGCATATCTTCTGAAATCGAAGATTAAAACACAGGTCAAGCCAGAATATAAAAGTAAGTGAACAAGTTTATCTTCATTAGTGAACGAAGGCACGCCTTTAAACGTTGAAGGAGGAGCAAAGGACAAATACAGAATGCCTAGAGCAATTATAATTGATTCCCAATATCGGAGAAGAATATTTATAAGTTTCATATTTAGTGAATAAAAAATGAGAAATTGAATGATATGAGCTGTATTAATTTATTAACCAATACCGTTAAAGAATTATCTTTGCAAAGATAATTCTTTAAAATATAGAACAAAACACTTAACCCATAAAATTATTGATTTATGAAAGGGGTAATCTGTTTCTATTAACACCGTGTTCGAAGGCATTACTAAGATTACAAGTGATTTATTGTTTTAATTCCAGTTTTAAACGGTAACGTGAATATAATATTGATAAAGAAAATGGGAGCTGAATTATCAACTGTTGTCGAAACTCATCTTAATAACAACGGAATAGTTATAGATGTTGTTATACTTATGGAAATTTAATTTGATTAGTGGATATCCAGATGAAATACATTATTAT
Organism: Bacteroidales bacterium; assembly: GCA_015654525.1. GTDB lineage: Bacteria > Bacteroidota > Bacteroidia > Bacteroidales > Paludibacteraceae > Paludibacter. The sequence goes on along the minus strand of JAATGT010000279.1, from coordinate 13,742 downwards.
ATGTATTGAGTAAACTTAGTTGCTGTTATTGGAAAATTTATTCCAATAACAAAAAATAATATTGACAATAAAATCACTGATGCTTGATAAGGCTTCTGAGGTTTCAGGATATTTTGTTTGTTCTGGCGCATTACATTAAAAATATAGTTTAACAAAGAGGGAATAGATTAAACTTCAAAGGATATTTATAGTCTGATTGAGATATATTTTGTTTTTGCAATATATAATACATAAATTTACACCGTTTTATCTAATCAATAACCAATCTAATTTACTACTAATTATGTTTCTGGATCAGTTTTTTGAGAGATCGGCCACTCGTTACCCCGATGCAATTGCCATTGAGCAAGGTGAGATTAAATATTCTTATTCTGAAGTTGAAAAAACGGCGAACCGCTTGGCACACTTCCTGATTGGGAAGGGGGTGAAGCCGGAAGAGAAAGTGGTGATCCTGATGCCGCGGTGCGCTCAGGTTTCTATTGCGATGCTGGGCGTGTTGAAGGCCGGTGGAGCCTATATTCCTCTTGATCCGGAGATTCCGGCCGACCGTGTAAATTTTATCATGGAAGATTCGGGGGCCAAACTGATCATTACTGCCGATCTAATCCTTGAGCGAATCGGGGAGCAACTTAGTCAGCATGATTTATTTAATATGAATCATCAGCTTACCGCGCTGAATGATCTTCCAGAAACGAAACCAACGGTAATAAATCGTTCCGAAACCGATTTATGCTATATTATTTATACTTCGGGCACTACCGGAAAGCCCAAAGGCGTGCTGCTCGAACACAGAAATGTGGCCAATTACATCCACGGAGCGCAACTAATATATTCCATTGATGATACCGACAGGGCATTGCAGGGATTTTCGGTTTCGTTTGATGCTTCGGTGGAAGAAATCTGGGTCCCGTTGTCTGTCGGGGCTACCATGGTAATCGGAACCTTTGAAATTATGCGTTCGGGCGATAAACTGGCCTCTATTTTAAATGATCTGAAAATAACCTTCCTTTCGTGCACACCTACTTTGCTCTCGATGGTAAAAGAGGACATGCCCGGACTGAAAACCCTTATTTTTGGCGGCGAAGTATGTTCAACGGATATTGCTAACCGATGGTGCAAGAAGGGTAGGGCAGTTTATAATACGTATGGACCAACCGAAGCGGCTGTTATTGCAACTTATTCAATATTAAAACCGCAGGAAACTGTTACAATAGGAAAACCGCTGGATGGTTACGATGTGTTGATTGTAAATGAGCAACTGGAACCGGTTGCGGATGGCGAAGAAGGTGAAATATTGATAGGCGGACAAAGTGTGGCCCGCGGCTACCTGAATCAGCCCGAGTTGACTTCCCGCAAGTTTATTGAAACCGACAACTATAAGGGCATTTCCGAACGATATTACCGTTCCGGTGATTTGGCAAAGCTGAGTCCCGATGGAAATATTATTTTTCTGGGCAGAGCCGATGCGCAGGTAAAGGTACGCGGGTTCAGGGTAGAATTATCGGAGATAGAATGGTTAATCATGCAATGCGGCGGCATTCAGGCTGCAGTTGTGGCATTAGATACCGATACGCAGCAGCTGGCGGCTTATGTGGTGGAACGAAAAGGCGAAACAATTAATCGCGAAGGAATTTCCAACTTGCTTCGGTTGAAGTTACCTTATTATATGATTCCTTCCACCCTGGATGTGCTGGATTCATTGCCTATGACATCGAGTCAAAAGATAGATAGGAAGAGTTTGCCGGCTCCTCAAACGCCGCTTGGCTTTTCAGCACAAAAAGAAATTATTCCACCGGCTACCCAGTTGGAACGCGAGATGGTTCGCATCATTGCACGAAACATTCATCGGGATGATATCTCGATGGACGATAACTTTTTTGATGAACTTGGCGGACATTCGCTGTTGGCAGCATTAGTTGTTTCGGAAATGCGGGAACTGAAGATGTTTGAAAATATGTCGGTGGTGGATGTCTATAAATTTCCGGTTTTGCGCGATTTGGCCCGCGAACTAGAAAAGAACCAACCCCCGAAAGAATCTGCACCCAAAAAAGAACGGGATATTTACAGCCCGTCGAAGTTGAGCTATTATACCTGCGGTTTCTTTCAGGGTATTTCCATGTTCTTTATCATTCTGCTGTTTGGTATGGAATGGTTGGGGCCGTTTTTTGTATATTCTTATTACTATCAGGCAGAACTTGGCGTGTTCGACTCATTGTCGATGATGTTATTGATGTATTTTGCCATTCTTCCGGTGCTATCGTTGTTTGCCATTGGCTTTAAATGGGCGGTAATTGGCAAGGTGAAGGCAGGTAAATACAAACTTTGGGGAAGTTATTATTTCCGGTTCTGGATAGTGGACAAAGTGATTAATATTTGCCCGATAACTTACTTTACCGGAACCAACATTATGAATGTATTCCTGCGACTGGTAGGAGCAAAGGTGGGTAAAAACAGTTACATCAATACGTCGGCCATTTCTATTTTCGATTTGTTGAATGTGGGTGATAATGTAAGCATTTGTACCGACTCGCATTTGAGGGGATACACCATTGCCGACGGTTATCTTCATATCGGAGCTATCGAAGTAGGCGACGATTGCTTTGTAGGCACGCGTTGCTGCTTGTCGCACAACAGCAAGATGGAGAAAAACTCTTCCATCGACGATTTGACGCTTGTTCCCGAAGGTTGTGTTATTCCCGCAAATGAAAATTGGGGTGGATCGCCAGCAGCAAAGATCGGAATAAACGACAAAAAGCCAACCGTTACACTCTGGTCGGTACGAAATACCATTTTATATTCAATCAGCGTGTTTTTAATCCCGTTGATTACCATGATTGCCTATTTCCCGGGTATGATGCTTATTACACACCTCGATTATTCTACGGAAAGTCATCATTTCTTGTGGTTCACTATTCTGGTAGGGCTTTCGTTTGTGGTTTTACTGACATTATTGATAACCATATTGAAATGGATTTTACTTGGAAATATAAAAGAAGGAAAATACAAGGTCAACAGCACGTTTTATGTCAAAAAATGGTTCTTTGACCAGTTGATGAAACTGAGCTTGCAGGTTATCGGTACGCTTTACACCACACTTTATCTTCAGTTCTGGTTTAAAATGTTGGGAGTAAAGATGGGAAAACGGGTGGAGATATCAACCGTCGAATTCATCTCGCCCGACTTGCTGGTTACGGGTGATGAATGTTTTCTGGCCGACTCGGTTTCGGTTGGAGCTTCGCATGTTCGCAACGGTTATATCGATATTGCCAAAACCTATATCGGCAACCGCACTTTTGTGGGCAACAGCGCGGTGATTAGTCCAAACACACGTCTTGGCAACGATGTACTGGTAGGAGTTTTATCAAAAATGAGTAAAGAAGATCTGCCGGCAAAGGATGGTACGTCCTGGTTTGGATCTCCGGCAGTGTATTTGCCTAAACGCGATATTAATCATGATTTCACGGCCGAACGAACCTATAAACCGACTAAAAAATTATTTTTCCTGCGCTATTGCATCGAATATTTTCGTGTAACACTTCCTACAACCTTGTTTATATTGTATGCAGCGCTGATTACCAATGCTGTGTCGTACCTACAGGTAGAAAAAGATCTTTGGGAATTATTATTAGTATTTCCGTTTTTGTATTTGGCTGCTGCGGTTTTGGGAACGTTGATTATGGCGTTAATAAAGTGGATTATTATTGGTAAATATGTGCCCGATAAAAAACCTTTGTGGAGCAATTATGTGTGGAGAAGCGAACTGGTGACCGGGGTATATGAAAATTTTTTGGTATTGTTTTTTCTCAATGTTCTTACCGGAACGCCGTTTATAAAATATCCACTCCGCTTACTTGGATGCAAGATAGGGAAAAAGGTGTGCATGTATACCACGCAGATTACGGAGTTCGACTTGGTGAAAATTGACGATAACTCGGCGTTGAATGATAATTGTACGCTTCAAACCCATCTTTTTGAAGATAGGGTGATGAAAATGTCGTTTGTAGATATTGGCAAAAAGTGTAGTGTTGGCGGCATGGCGGTAGTGCTATACGATTCCAAGATGGAAGACCGCTCCGTGCTGGAACCCTTGTCGGTGTTGATGAAAAGCGAGACGCTTCCGGCAAACACTTGCTTTGTAGGAGCTCCCGCTAAGATGACCTAAGTGTCTTTTTTGAACGCCAATTACGCAAAATGCGCAAATCAACGCAAATAAGTGCTTTTATAAATATAAGTACGTGCAATGAATTAGTTTATATTAAAAAAACTCTGTCTTAACTGCCCCCAACCCCCTCCCGCCTTGCGGGATAAATGGCGGGGGCTACCGAAGTGCGATATGTGCGAAGACAATCAACATTTTCACGCGGCAAAAGTCCCCTTTAGGGGATTTAGGGGCGGATTAAAATAATATAAACTAATTTCGAACATGTACTTAATTTTAATTTAACTGCGTTGATCTTCGATTCGACCAGTCGAAATAATCTTCAATAGTTAGGATTCTTATCAGTCATGCTTGCATGACTAAAATCAGATTTAAATCCGTTCAATTATTATCCGTTTATATCCGCTCAATTCGTAATACCGACTTGTCGGTATGTTCCATCAGCGTTCCATTCTTTTTTTAATGGCACATTCTATTTCTCTGCTTACTTAAGTAGTTTCCAATATTTAATGATATGTTTCTATCACATAGCGCACATAGAAATAATGGAGGAAAAAGACTTAGGTCACATAGTAAAAGTATCTGACGATACTTTTGCTTAGTCTGAAATTATCCCGGTGCTCGGGATAATACTATGTGTTCTTAGTCTTATATTTTCTATTTAAAACTATTGTGAACTATGTGGTAAAAAACATATCAATAATAATTATCATTTACTTATATTCGACTCCCTAAGTCTTATTTGTGTAAACTTGCGTAATTTGCGTTCAAAAAAAATAGTTGATAATGTGGTTAGGGGTCATTTAATATTACAATTTTTCGCCAAAAGCCAAATCGCCGGCATCTCCAATGCCTGGAACGATGTAAGAATGGTCGTTTAATTCAGGATCGATGGCGGCAGCCCAGATAGTTGTTTTAGCTTCGGGGAAATGTGAAGCCACATAATCAATAGCCTGTTGACTTGCAATGACAGTAGCCACATGCACATGAGCCGGTTTGCCTTTGGTAAGCAATGCGCCGTATGCTAATTCCATTGAACCACCGGTGGCGAGCATCGGATCGGTAATAATCAGCGTTTTTCCGTCCAGACTGGGCGAAGCTATGTACTCAATATAAATATCGAACTTCAGCGCATCCTTATACTTGCGGTATGCCGAAACAAAGGCATTCTCGGCCGAATCGAAATAGCTCAGAAAGCCCTGATGAAACGGTAACCCGGCACGAAGAATAGTTGAAATCACTATTTTTTCATCAATCACCTCGGTATGCGCCACCCCTAGCGGAGTTTTTACTTCTTCGGCTTTGTAACGCATGGTTTTACTCATTTCGTAGGCCATTATTTCACCAATGCGTTCCATATTGCGGCGGAAACGCATAGAATCTTTCTGAATCTTGACGGAACGAATTTCTCTAATGTAGTGCTTCAACACGGAGTTATTCTCCGATAGATTTATGATTTTCATTTACTTTCTGTTTTTTTTCGGACACAAAAGTAATGCTTTTTTCAAAGAAACTGTGTATGTGATTGAATTTTAATTCAGAAAAATCAGCATTTTCGGACTGTGTTTTTTCAGTTGTAGCGAGCAGTGGATTTCTAATGATCGTGTCCTCTGTATGTATTTCTGCCCATGCAGGCTTGTTGCAGCTTATTTGAAGGCACTCAAAGCAGCTTCTGAGCCGGTTCTGAAAGGTCGGCATGTTATATAAACCCGTTTTTTCGATTAATGCCCAATCTGAGGCTTTATAATAAGGTTATTATCAAAACAAAAACAAGTATATTGAAACTACAACAATAAAAGGTTAAATATTTATGTATTAGCAAACATTAACCATATTTGTAAAATCCAATAAATTAATTACTTGAAATAACAAATTGTAATTTTTTTCGTCAGAATTGAGAATTTCTGAATTAAAAGAGAACAAAACGACCATAATATCTATTGCAAATTAAAATAATAGCGCATATATTTGCACTGAAAATTATTGCTGTTGATCTCTGTTGAAGAGTGTTTTGATTGATGAATTATAGACTTGCTATCTATCACCTAAAATCTAAATAGTACCAATATGGATGTTTTCCTTGAATCGTGCCTTTACAAGCTGTGGGCTGAAAAAATTTACCTGTTGCGACAACAGACCATCCAATGCGCACATTCTGCGCTTCGTTTTCCTGACCCGTCACACTGTGCGGTTGCATTTCGTTGGAAAACCATTCACAATAAACATACATATTAAGACAAATTGAACTGTCGGTAGGTAACGACCTACATTGGCATTGTTACATCCCGTTGTAAGGTTCACAAATGAATCTAATTAGTTTGTAAAGCAATCTTAGGAGGAAACATGATGATCATAAGTATTAGCAAAAGAATCTTATGACTAAACATAAGAATCATAAGTGTTAGCAAATGAATCATTAATGTTAACATGGCAATCAAAAGTATTAACAAACAAATCTTATGGCCAAACAAACAATCATAAGTGTTAGCAAACAAAAGAAAAGTGTTAGCAAAACGATCAAAATACATCTTAAAATAACCATATAAACAAACAGTAAGATCAAAACATGCAGTATATACATCAAATATTCAATACTTTATTAAAAATGAAGACAGACGGTAATCATTTAGGACATTAATTGTAACATATAAAGTCATAGAAAATAAATCAGGAAAAGCGAATTGTTTATAAAAATCACATCAAAAAAAAATCATTATTAACAAACAAAAAAATCTATGTTATGACAACTATTCAATTAGAAAAACTGAGAAAATACCTGATATTGCAGGTGTTATTTGGCACTAATTCATCTATTGTTGCCAAACTGCCTAATGCGCAGGAGTATTTAAACGAGCTTGATGCTGCTATTCTGGAAATACAAACTTACAAAAAGCTGCAACAGGAAGGTAATAAAGAGTTGACCGAACAGGAAAGGCAACTGAAGGCTAAACTGATTGCTGAACTTCTGGAAACGCAACGAAGACTTCAGGCTTATGCTACTCGTACGAAAGATAATCTACTGTTGGAAACAACCAACCTTTCGAAAACGGATATGAATCGAATGGATGAACTGGATTTGATAGCCTATGCAAAGATGATTTATAGTAAGGTGGATGCTTTGCTGATTAATCTTGAAAAATACGAATTGAATGCAGCCACACAAAAAATATTGATGGATATAACTACACAGTTTGAAGCATTGAATTCGGAATCTGGCAAGTCGGAAGTTGATAAGAAGAGTACAACCAGCTACCTGGCCGAAGCATACAAAAGAGCCGATACAGTTTTGAGCTATATGGATAAGGAAGTAGAGATTATACGCAGTTCTGAGCCTAAGTTTTACTCCGAATATAAAACCATTCGTAAGATAGACCTGCCTACCGATGTGATGCAAGTGATAGCCAAAATAACCGATGCCGAAACAGGTGCAGGCATACCCAATGCTACCGCTACTTTTACGCTTAAGGACGACGTAGCCAAACCAATAGTAAAACAATCGGCCGAAAAGGGTGGATTTCAGATTAAAACTATTGCTCCGGGCATCTACACCGTGATAATTACCAAAATAGGCTACCAAACCCAAACATTAACCATCACTCTGCCCGGCGACGAACAGTATAATTTGGCGGTGAAGATGGTAAAGGGGTGATGAATGAAAAAATTCCGGAATAAATATCGTATTCCGTCTGCCCGTGCATCGTGGTGGGATTATGGGAATGATGCTGCCTATTTTATTACCATTTGTACAAAAGGGATGGAATGTTATTTTGGTGATATTGTTGATGCCAACATGCAATTATCGCATGTTGGCGTGTTGGCGGATGTGCTTTGGTACGAAATAAAAAACCATGCAAAAAACATTACGTTGGATGTATTTCAGGTAATGCCAAATCATATACATGGCATTTTGGCATTGAATGGAAATAAACGGGAAACGGATAATGGAACAACGCATAATGTAGAGACAACGCATGCGTTGTCTCTACCGGAAATACCCGGACAAAAACGATATCAACATCAGGGATCAAATACAATATCGTCCATTATCGGGTCATACAAATCGGCGGTAACAAAACATGCACACCGCTTGGGTTACGAATTTGATTGGCAAGAACGTTTTTACGATATAATTATTCGCGATGAAGAATCGTATATAAGGATTGCGAATTATATTAAAAACAATCCGGCAAAATGGGAAGAAGATAAATTTAATCCGGCAAAAAATAAAACGGAAAATGATTGAAACAACGCATGACGTAGAAACAACGCATGACGTAGAGACAACGCATGCGTTGTCTCTACCAATAAACCAATAAACCAATAAACCAATAAATCCAACCAAAAAATAATATTATGGATAGAACAGAAGAAATGCGATTTGCACTGTATAAAGTGGATATGTTGTGGTTCGAAAAATATTCGGCAGAGAATCCCGATGTAGAAGAATTTTTAGGTATGCCGCCAGAAGAACTGGCAGAGCCGGATGATCCAGAGAATCCAATTCTTGTGATGACTTGCGGGTATGATTACGGTATAAATAGCGATGGAGTTAAGGAAGTATACCTGGATTCGTTTACTAAACTTCCGCATTATGGCGCTTTGAAGCTTCGTTCATATTACGAGATTGAAAACAAGACAGATTTCGAATGGGATGATGTGTTTTTACCAGAGCGTTTTCGGGTGTTGGTCGAAAATGCGACACAAAACGGGCTGAAAAATTTCGTAATTCAGTGCGAAGCTCAGGGAGTAAAACTTTCGCCGGAAATGCTGGCACACCAACCGGATACTCCCCGGGAGCAAATAGATGCTTTGACAGCCAATCTTATCAACGATTATTTCAGTTACCGGAAACCGTTTATGGAAGGCAATGCCGAGACTATAAATATGCATGCCCTCACCATTCCACCAAATCAAAATTGGACGATCACCCTGCATCTTACCTTGCTGGTGATGGAAGAAGTGTTGTTTACCAATTTACATTTCAATCGCCGGAAAAACCGGGAGAAATTTTTTGAAGTTGTGCCCGAAAGTTCCTTCTATAGTCTGCGCAATAAGTGTATTCTGTTGAACAAGGAAGAGATAACATTCAATCAGTTGGAAATACATTATTGGCTCATAGCACAAGACTGTGCATTACAGATGGCCATGGGCGAAAAAGGTGATGCATTGACCCCCATCATGGTGTCGCGCGGATTTACTGACGAAATACAAAAAATATGGCATACCGGTGCCGGTAAAATAGTAGAAATGTGTCGGGGTTCAGTAGAAGTTTCTATTGCAAGTAAAGAGAAGTTTGATTGGTACAAAATATTGAGCTGAGTTTTTTGCTGTTGTAGAAACAACGCATGCTGGTAGAAACAACGCATGCTGGTAGAGACAACGCATGCTGGTAGAGACAACGCATGCGTTGTCTCTACGGAATAGAAAAAATAAAATAATGGTTATATTAGTGAGGGGTGAAGCCTGTGCTAGGAGATAGTAATTTAAATCGAAAAACATGGAATACTCAGAAAAAAATTTTGTGATCAATGATCATTATATCGAAATAAAGAATAGAATTGCTGTTCCGATGATACAGTTAAACATTATTTTATGTATAGTCGGAGCAATTATATTCCATTCAGATAAAGAACTTTTAATGAGTCATATATACGCAGGTGTGGCGGCATTATTGTTGCTGCTTATCTTAGCGTACAGGTTGAAAAAAAACAAACAAAGAATTTTTTTGTCCAACATATCGCATGCCGAGACCTATCCTTATAAAGAGTTCAAGGATGTGTCTGTATGTTACAGGGAAGGTCTGGTAACCTATTTCCCTGTAGTTGTATTAGGCAAAAGACCCAAAATGTTTTTCCTCCTCTATCTATACAACCCCGATATTTATGTTGCTATAGCAGCTTTAGATGCTCAATCGGCGGTTGAGGCTTTTGAGGCTAATGGAATCACAGTATATAAACATCATTGATAATTCAATGTCGTTAAGATAAGGATTCGCACACAGAATACACGGATTAGACGAAAAAAAAGCAGAATAAAAATTTCAGTTTAAATGCGTATTATCAAAATATAATAATCAAATCAACTTTACATATTCTGTAAAATCGGTGTATTCAGTGTGCTTAACTAAACAACATTGATTGATAATTCCTATACCTTTCTTTTGGTAACCAAGAGAAATATGCTGACTGAGAGAAACCGGACAGTCTGGTCGAAGTGATGGAATATGGTAGTTACAGGTAAATAGTTACGGGTTTCAAGACTGTTTATCTGAATGTTAACCTACAAAAAAACATATTATGAGTAAGAAAAAAAGAAATGTGAACAAAGCCGGAAGCCCCTGCAATCACGTGTTGCCATAACAAAGACTTATTTTGATGATTTCAGTAATACGGCTCGTAAATTTATGGTGTTGATAGGATTGGAAGCTTCGACGTTCGATCGGTTGTCGAAACGCACGAAGCACTATATTATGATCACAAAACATACTCCCTACAGAGTACGGGCCGAAAAGGGAAGTCGCGTTCCGCGTTCTTATATTCAATTTTTCAATCAGGTGGTTGCGCACTACGAAAAGACTACATTTTACGGAGATCCTAAATTCAATATCACTTTTAGGGAATATATCACTTACGGAATGACGCTTATATTTAAGTTGCGCAATTTTGACAAACACGAAGATAATTTAGCTCCGGATCAAATTGAACTTTTAGAAAAAATAAAAGATCCGTTGTTGAAATATACAAATGCCCATCCGGAAGACCATTACGCGGTTCGTGCAAACGAGATGTCAAGGACACTTTTTATGTACGTCAGCCTTCCTAACTATCGTTACTATATGGGTAAAGAAGAAGCGCATCCCAATTTGATGAATGGTAGGATGGAAAACCTGATTACAGTTTCATCCGTTGAACCCGAGCGTAAAAACTTTTTTATTGATGGAAAAATCCATTCATCGTACCGGTTGGCATATTATAATTTGTTTTCGGAAGCAAAAGAGCCTGCTCCCATTTGGGCTGAGATTCCGATGAAAGTGTTGGAAGAGGAAAATTCCCAAACGATGAAGCAGGTGATGAATCAGATAAAAACGAAAATCGGACTTCCGGTATACATTCAGAATCATGCATTGCGTCGTTCGTCCGAAAGAATGGATTGCAAAGATAATTCGTATCGGAATCTTATTTTTAGTTTGTCGTTTCTAATCCCTAAAGTTGTTACCGGAATTAATGGCCAGCGTCTTATACGTGCTCTTGATATTTCTGGCAAGCCTATCGGGTATTTTCCGTTTATAAAACAGGATGGTGCTGTGTTGTTACTCAGTTTTCTTCCATTGTCGTCGCCAATAACGCCCGAAGGTGCCATACTACATAAAGAGTTGGGCATACAGTTGGAAGATTCCAAATATATAGGGCTGGATAAATTTAGTTTTTACACCAATACGGATTTTGATACGGTTCCTAAATTAAAACAAGCATTGAAAAAAGCAGGGATGTGGCATCTCACCGAAATACAACCAAATGATCCAACAGAACGAAAAGAAGATCAAATTCTGAAAAATTTCTTTACCGAGGAAATTTCCATTGTTGATGAAGAAGAACTGGTTTTGGCTGAATGAAAACAAGTTATTATAAAAAATAAACGATACTATTATGTTTGAAGATGATGATGATGATTTGGAACGTTCGGAGTTCGAGTGGTGGTACGACGAGAATAACTGGTATTTTCGGCGTGGCTCAACGGAGTTTGTAGAACCGACTCTTGATGATGAGTTGTTCTACACAAATGTGTACCTACCGGTAATGAGTGAGCTGGCTCCGGCTGTGCACAAACTGATACGGTATCAATATCCGGTATTTGAAACCGAACACCGACCGGCTGTGTGGGAAGCCATTGAGCGGATTGTAAAACGTACGGGACATCGGTTCCTGTTGGAACTGTATAATCTGAAGCGTGATCAGAAAGAGAACGTAAACCTACGTGAAAAATATCCCGATTTTGAGCGTTGGGAAAAAAAGAAGAAGGATGCAGATTATTTCAGCCGTACTATTTTTGATACAATTCAGGGTTTGACCGAAAAACAAAAATCGGAGCTCTACGAATTGATAAAAGATAAGTTTCAGGATTCATTCGACTGGAAAGACCAGCGTTTGTATGAATTTATAGATATGATTCAGCCTATTTTATTTCATTATTATCCTCAGGTGCAGGACTTGGATGCCGATGGTTGGATTATTTATTTTCATCTTCTTAGCATTGAACATGCCGATTACCGATTGGATTTTGAACATTACGTGGTTTTTATCGACTATGGCTTTGAGGAATCGGATTTGTATATTCCATATGCCGAATTTAAAAAGAAATTTGACGAAAAATTCAACGAAAGATGGAAAAACAGATAGAAACAACGTATAACGGTTGAAAACATATAACGGTCGAAACAACGCATGCCGTAGAGACAACGCATGCGTTGTCTCTACCTGCAATTGCATGTTATTTATTTTTTATCACCTTCCCTGATTTCGGTACGGCGAATTTTTCCGCTGATTGTTTTGGGCAATTCGTCCACAAATTCAATAATACGGGGGTATTTATACGGAGCAGTTACATTTTTTACGTGTGCCTGAATTTCTTTTACCAGCTTTTCGTCCGCTTTATCTTTGTATTCCTTTGAAAGAATAATGGTAGCTTTCACCACTTGTCCGCGAATCTCATCCGGTACACCTGTAATGGCACATTCTACCACGGCAGGGTGTGTCATCAAAGCACTTTCCACTTCGAATGGTCCGATGCGGTACCCCGAGCTTTTAATCACGTCGTCGGCACGTCCCACAAACCAGAAATAGCCATCTTCGTCGCGCCAGGCCACGTCGCCGGTGTAATATACGCCATCGTGCCATGCTTCGTTTGTCAGTGTGGCGTTGCGGTAGTATCCTTTGAACAAACCTTCGGGATAACGTTTATCGGTGCGGATCACAATTTGTCCCTGTTCGCCTACCTCGGCCGAACGACCTTCGGGAGTCAACAAATCAACATCGTAATGTGGATTTATCAGACCCATCGATCCCGGTTTGGGCTCTATCCAGGGCGAAGTAAAGAGCGAAAGCGTAGTTTCACTTTGTCCGTAGCCTTCGCGCAATTTAATGCCGGTTAGTTTCAAAAACTGTTCATAAACGGCCGGATTCAATGCCTCACCGGCAATGGTACAATATTCCAACGAAGATAAATCGTATTTGGAAATGTCTTCGCGAATAAGAAAACGGAAAATAGTGGGAGGTGCGCAAAGTGATGTGATATGATACTTCTCAATCATTTCCAACATGGCTGCCGGAGTAAATTTCTCGTGATCGTAAACAAATACGCATGCTCCTACAATCCATTGTCCGTAAAGTTTTCCCCAAAGAGCTTTAAGCCATCCGGTGTCGGCAATGGTTAAGTGCAAACTATCTTCGCGCAAGTTGTGCCAATATTTAGCGGTAATAATATGTGCCAGCGGATATACACAATCCAACAATACCATTTTAGCATTACCGGTAGTTCCGGAGGTAAAGCTGATAATAAGTGGATCGTCGTTTTTATTTACGTTTTT
>JAATGT010000265.1 GCA_015654525.1 Bacteroidales bacterium | reverse complement strand
TAGAAATAAATATATCTTTTTCATAACATTCTAATTTAATAATTTATTACAACTCTACGCTAATACCTAGTGTAAATGTACGTGCTTTCGGGTAGTTAGTCCAACCAATACCGATAGCAGATACACCATTTGAAACGCGGGTAGTATTCACTTCAGGATCATATCCTGAGTACTTCGTGAATGTTAGCAAGTTCGAACCAGATACATAAGCACGAAGGCGACTAATGTAGGTTTGTTTTGGTAATTTAAAAGTGTATCCGATAGTAGCATTCGACAGACGCAAATAGGAACCATCTTCAATATAGCGACTTGAATAATCAAGTACATTTGATGTTGATTCGCCTGATTTTAATGCTGGCTCAAGAACGTTCCAACCACTTGAAAACATAGTCATTTGATTCATGACATTGGCCAAATTATTGTAAATCTGATTACCATAAACGCCGTTAAAATTTAATCCTAAATCAAACTGTTTCCATGTTACTGTTGTTCCAAAATTGTATGTAAAATCTGGTAAAGCATGACCAATCACACCTTCCACAACATTTCCATTAGCATCTGTTTTAAAAAGACTATTGCCGTCTGAGTCAAATCCAAGGAATGTTTTACCCCAGAATGTTCCGAGTGGCTGGCCATTCATGATCCGTTGAGATGCTGTTGTTGTAATACCAGGACCACTACAATAACCTGTAGGAATGTAATCGAAATCAGTCATATTCTGAACTCTATTATCCACCTTCGAAAAGTTAGCATTCAACGACCAGTTCCAGTCCTTATTCGAAATAATGACACCATTCAATGAAAGCTCAAAACCCTTGTTGATAATATTCATATCTGAATTTACATATTGATAAGTTGTTGGAGAAGGCATTTTAGTTGACACATACAACAACACGTCAGTAGTTGTTTTATAGAATAAATCTAATGTTCCACTCAAACGGCCTTTAAAAAAACCGAAATCAAAACCGGCATCATATTGAGTTGTTTTCTCCCATTTTAAATCCGGATTTGGTGTGCGCGTCAACGTATATCCGCTAACCAACGTTGAACCTCCATCGAAGGAAGATCCTGTAATAGAACCAAGAGTTGGGGAACTGACTTTACTTACAATTTCCTGATTACCGGTAACACCAGCACCTAAACGCATTTTCAGATCATTGAATACATTCAAATCCTGAATAAATTTTTCTTCACCCATCCTCCATGCAAAAGCAGCAGATGGGAAATAACCATATTTGTGGTTAGTTCCAAACTTAGTCGAGCCGTCAGCACGAAAATTGACTGTAAACAAGTATTTGTCCAATAAGCTGTAATTTACTCGACCAAAGAATGACTGTAGTTCATTAACAGTTATTGACGACGAAACAGTGGTTTGAGTATATTTTCCAAGTTCCAGATCATTCAAGTTATCCACATCGCTTGATTCAAAACCCGTTTCACTAAGTGAATAAGTATAAGTTCTGAACTTCTGATATGAGTGTCCTAATAAAAAGTTGAATTTATGTTTGTCGGTAAAGTTCTTGTCGTAATACAGTAAATTCTCAATTGCCATACTTCCTTGCTCTACATTACTGATCACAGCTGTACCTTTGTCTGTAGCATATGATAACTCAGCATCCTGAGTTACTTTACGTGTCGCTTTACTTTGATCTGTCGACAAGTTTACCTTGTAATTGAATCCTTTAAAAATATTCAAATTAGCCGACAAATTAGCCAAAATACGATCGGTCTGCGTATTATCATTCGTCAGATTAATCATAGCTAATGGATTACGAACCTGATCGGAGGCTTGATAATATGTTCCGTCTGTGTTGTAAACAGGATAGGTAGGGCTCAGCTTGAGGGCAGATAGAATAAGGTCACCTTCCACACCACTGGTTTCTCCAAGTGGAGCACGTTGGTCATTAGTACGAGCTATAGTAAGCCCTCCATCTAGAGTCAGTTTGTCATTCAACGATTTTGTTGAAACACTTAAACGACCGTTATATTTCTCCATTCCGGTTTTCTTGATAATCCCTTCCTGATTCATGTAACCAAACGAAGCACGATAAGTACTGTTTTTTGTGCCCCCACCAAACGATAAGTTGTGGTTTTGGGTAAATGCACTACGATAAATCTGATCTTGCCAGTCAGTTGAATAACCTTGGTTGTCAGCAGAGAGACCCAGTGCTGAACGTGCAGCATTATACTCCGAAGCACTTAGAACATTCAGTTTTTTAGTTATCTGAGAAACCCCAGCATACGCAGAATAACTTACTTGAGTTTTACCTTCTTTTCCCTTTTTTGTAGTTACAATAATGACCCCATTTGCTCCGCGCGAACCATAGATCGCTGTTGCTGATGCATCCTTCAGTACATCAATCGATTCTATATCATCAGGATTCAAAAAATTTAATGGGTTTTTTGTAGCAGCATCTCCGACACCGGTAGTAGTTGCACCCGAAGGCTGTACATCTGTAATATCCAACGGAATACCATCAACTACATACAAAGGTTCTTGTCCTGAACGTATTGAGTTAGCTCCACGAATACGAACATTAACGCCAGCACCGGGTTCACCACCATTTGAAGTTATATTAACGCCCGATACACGTCCCTGAATAAGATCAGTTGGCGAAGTCACTACACCTTTATTAAAATCTTTAGTTTTCAATGCTGATACTGATCCGGTTAAATCACTTTTCTTTACAAAGCCGTAACCAACGACCACCACTTCGTCCATCAATTTTGTATCCTCTGCCAATTCTATTTTCAATACATCTTTGGTTACTCTCACGTTTTGTGACTTGTAACCTATAAACGAAAATACCAGAATAGCATTTTGTGGTATCTTCAATGAAAACACCCCTTTAAGATCAGACACATAAACTTCTTTACTACCCTTTAATGATATTGTCACACCGGCTAATGGTTCGTTATTCGGATCAACGACAACCCCGCTGACAGAAATCGAAGCCGAATTATCGACACTGCCACTTTCTTTTTTTTGATCTTTGCCATTTAAAATTATGATCTGACGATCACTGATTTTATATGTCACATCTGTTCCTATCAATGCTTTTTGTAGAATCTGGTCAACAGTTTCATCTTTTGCCGTGACAGTCACTTTCTTTTTTGAATCAATAACTTTGTCATTAAAAATAAAAATAAACTGGCTTTTACTTTCAATTTCATGAAATAGCTCTTTAATTGTTTTATTTTTAACTGTAAGTGATATACGGGTTTGTTGGTGGTAAGGTATGCCCTTTTGAGCAGACACCGTTCCAACTAAGAAGAAAATAGAGATTAGAATACTAAAAATTCGTAACGAATGATAGATTCTTCCCTTAACAAGGTATAGAGAATCACTTTTTTTCATATTTTTACAACGATTTCGATAATAATATAAGATTACTTGTTTTCAAAGTCACACCGGGGAATAGTCTCAATATTTCCCGGTTTTTTTGTTATTCATTCATTGCTGCATATTTCTTCTGATTTTAAGGTTTTACATCTATTTTAATTGACTTCTTTGAATGTTGATAACGTATCTGACTTATAGTGGCTACAACCCTCAAAGCCTTATCTATATCATTATTTAAATCAAGCTTTCCAGTCAGATGTATATCCGCCAAGGCACTACGTTCATAATCAAACTTAACACCATAATAGCTACTCAATTTATCAAGAACTGAACATAGATTCTCACTATTAAATGAAAGAATTCCATCTTTCCAACTTATATATGGAAATACATCGACTTCTTCAACCGACTGAATTTGATTCTTTTTATCAAAAGAGTAACGTTGGTTTGGAACAATTTTCGTTTCATCGTTTTCACCCGACCTTACTTTAACCGAACCTGTTACCAGAACTACAGATTGCAGCTTTTGATCCGGATAAGCACACACATCAAAAGAAGTTCCTAAAACCTGAACATTCATTAAGTCCGTTCTTACAATAAAGGGACGTTTCTTGTTTTTAGAAACTTCTAAAAATGCTTCCCCCTGAACATAAATTTCACGCTTACTCTTTGCAAACATAGCAGGAAAAACAACATGAGTTCCCGGACGAACAGTAATGCGTGAACCATCAGCAAAAACCATAGAAGCTCTTTTCCCATTTGGTACAATCAGCTGACCGAATTGCTTTTCTGAAAATTCAGTTCTATTAAATGTAATGCAGTCACCCTTTGAAGAGCGCAATGTCATCTCTCCATGACTTCCCCATACAACCTCAGCTCTGTTGGATAAAGTGATTTGAGATTTATCAGGTAATAACAATTTTATATCTGAGATAGAATCGACTGATATTTTTGCCAAAATATTTTCATAATCAACCGATCTATTTACATTCAAAAGAAAATAAGAAGCCAATCCGACTATTAAAAGTATGCTGGCCGCAATAGACGAACTTTTAATCCAAAAACGTAACCTTGTTTGCCTGTTAGATAAAGAAATTGTTTCTGATTTTATGTTATCCCACATTTCATTCACTGAATCATTTGTCAATCCTTGCTCATGATTTACCAGACCCTGCAAAATTTGTACTGCTAACGCCATTTTTTGAGCCATTTGCGCATCTTTTGCCATCAAATTAGAAAAAAAAGAACCAGATTCTTCTGTAGGTCTTTTTAACCACTGAACAAAGTCCGGATCTTCTAACCACTGCTCAATTTCGTACTCCTTATATAAACTAAAACTTTTCATAATGCTTACTTAAACAATTACAACTTACAACTTTTACTGAGGTAACGGTATTTATCCGATTTGTGTACTCAATTTTCAAAAGATTATGTGGAGAATAAAACTCGGCGGTTAGCCACACTATCTAAAAACCAATAACATTAATACAATAAGTTCTAACAACAATTCTTTACGAAGCTTTTCAACTGAACGATGAATAAGATTTCTTGCTGACTGATAATTCATTTCTAATAACTGGCTAATTTCTTCTAATGACATATCCAACGTATATCTAAGATAAATAGCCTCACGCTGCCTAGGAGTTAAAGCTTGAATACCTTTATTTACACGTGATTTCCGGACAATCATTTCCCAATCGTCTTCTAAATCTTCTTCCTCCGGATTTGCTATTTCGAAAGGCAAAATTGTTGATGATAACGAAACTGTATCTTTACGAGAGTAAATTGCATCTATTAATTTATTCTTTAAAGCACGAAAGAGATATAGACGTATATTGTCTGTAGAGCCTAAATTCTGTCTATTGTGGTAAAGTTTAATAAATAATTCTTGAATTGAATCTTTCACCATCTCTTCATCTGAAATAAACTTCACCCCATACTTGAACAATTGCTGTACGTGTTCATTAAAAACAATCGAAAAAGCTTTCTCATCACCACATCTGAAACTTTCCCACAGTTCGTAATCATTCATATTGCTATTTATTACATTCGTCCCTGACATATTACAATAATCATTTATTAATCAAGACGTTTAAAACAACTAGATTATATAAAGTGTTTTTCACTTGGATATTCAAAAAATGATTGCAGAAGAAAAAAAATAATCGATATTTTGACATTTTCTTCTTTGATAACGCCTAAAAATATATTTATGTACTCAATATTCCAAATAAAATAAACCTTTTGACATTTACATGCCAAAGATTTAACCAACCAATCCTAAATCTAAAGATTTTAAAATCGGGTAGGAGAAAAACGAGCAGTTTCCTGCTTTCGCTTTCCAACATCTCACACCACCGTACGTACCGTTCGGTATACGGCGGTTTCTTACTTTGACACCTTGCGGTGTGCGATGCGTTGTTTTCAGTTATCCCTTCGAGAAGCATCATTCTTACTATCCTTCGGATTCCGTCCTACTCTTCTGCAAGGAGCCTCTTTCGCGCATCTGACTACAAAGGGCTCTCAAGACAACTTTCATTTACTTGCGTCGCTGCAAGATTTAACCATTCCAAAATCAACTCGTAATTAGACACCATGGTCTCGGCTGACTTCTCACGACAACTGTTGTCCGTATCTCTATACTAAAAAAAACGTCCGTGAGATCTCCCGCGGTAAGACATATAACCTTCATTCCATATAGTTGCCACATTTACATAAATGCCTTCCGGATAGTTATAAGACTTTGTTCTGTTTGGCAAACTCGTCCAGACGATCATGCCTGATGTGATTCGGATTCCTCAGCCAAGTACTTTGCCGCTGGCCTCCTTCAGATTCCAACTCAGGATGGTCACCCTTGCCTTTACTAATGGTTAGTAAATACCGACCCCATAGTGGACGCACACCACCGAGTTATATGACATGCACGGCACACCACAAAAAAATGCAGACATTACCCAAATAGTAATGCCTGCATTCATAATAAGAAATTTCGTAATATTTCTTAGATAATGAGCATAGCGTCTCCGTAAACCCCGAATTTATATTCTTTCTCAATGGCCAATTCGTACGCCTTCATGATTAAATCATAATCACCAAAAGCAGCCGTAAGCATAATCAATGTAGAATAAGGCAAATGAAAGTTTGTAATCAACGAATTTGCTACCGTAAATTCGTAAGGAGGAAAAATAAATTTATTAGTCCAGCCATCGTACGATTTAATTTTACCTTCTGTACCCACTACGGTTTCCAAAGCACGCATCACTGTTACACCTACAGCACAAATATTACGATTTTCATCGTGAGCCTTGTTTACTTTTGTAGCAGTTTCAGCCGTAACCGACATTTGTTCCGAATCCATTTTATGTTTAGTCAGATCTTCCACATCTATTTCACGGAAGTTTCCCAAACTCATATGTGAAGTTACAAAAGCAGTATCAATTCCTTTGATTTCCATACGTTTCATTAATTCGCGACTAAAATGCATACCTGCAGCCGGAGCTGAAACTGCTCCTTCGTTTTTAGCAAAGATAGTTTGAAAACGATCAGCATCTTCCGGCTCAACTTCACGGGTTATATTCCGTGGAAGTGGAGTTTCTCCCAACGAATAAAGCCCTTTTTTAAATTCTTCGTGTGTTCCGTCAAATAAAAAACGTAACGTCCTACCACGCGAAGTCGTATTATCAATTACTTCAGCCACAATCGAATCATCTTCGCCAAAGTAAAGCTTATTACCAATACGAATTTTACGTGCAGGTTCCACCAATACATCCCAAAGACGCATTTCGTGGTTCAGCTCACGAAGCAGGAAAACTTCGATCTGCGCTCCTGTTTTTTCCTTGTTACCATATAAACGAGCCGGAAATACCTTGGTATCATTAAAAATGAACAGGTCGTCCTCGTTGAAATATTCAAGTACATCTTTGAATGCTTTGTGTTCGATTTCTCCGGTTTTGCGATGCACAACCATTAAACGCGATTCATCACGATGTTTTGACGGATACTGAGCAATCAACTCATCCGGTAACTTGAATTTAAACTTTGATAACTTCATATTTTATTGTTTAATTGTTTTATTATTTATCTTTGACCCTGAATTCATAATCTATTAAAACTGTCTTCAACAATTGATGTTCAATTCTTCAAGATGTTTTACCAGATCATCAATCTGCCAGCAGTCTTCGAGCTTAATCTCGCCAATGCGAGTGCGCTCCAACCCTGTCAGATGAGCGCCACTTCCGAGCGCCAACCCAATGTCACGCGCCAAAGCGCGAATGTAGGTACCTTTACTACATACGACACGGATTTTTAGTGCAGGCAACGTAAAATCCAATACTTCAATATCATCTATAACCAATAACTTAGGTTTTAGTTCAACTTCCTGACCCTCGCGGGCATAATCGTACGCACGTTTACCATCAACTTTCACAGCAGAATAAGCAGGCGGAATCTGCCATATTTCGCCCAAAAAGCGTGGAATCACCTCATCTACCAACTTCCGGGTGATATGTTCTACCGGATACGTCCCGTCCACAGGCAACTCCAGATCGAAAGAAGGAGTAGTTGCTCCAAGTTCCAGCGTTGCAATATATTCTTTGGTTTGATATTGAAAGCTTTCTATTAATTTAGTTGATTTACCGGTACAGATGATCATCACGCCGGTTGCCAGGGGATCAAGCGTTCCGGCATGCCCTACTTTCAACTTTTTTATTTGTAATGTTTTTTGTAATTTCCAGCGCAACTTACTCACCAAATTAAACGAGGTCCAATGCAATGGTTTCGCTACATACAACACTTCTCCATTAATAAAATCCATTTCTGTTGTTTTTTTAAGGCACACACCATGTGCCTCATAGGCCGCCAATCGGTTTTACAAAATATCTAAATCAACTCCCAAAAACAACAATACCAGAATGGTTGCCCCAACTACGATTCTATAATAACCAAATGCTTTGAAACCGTATTTTGTCAAAAATCCGATAAAGAATTTTATTGCTGCCATAGCTACAACAAATGCTACTAGATTACCAATTAACAAGGTAACAAGGTTTTCGCTCAGCAAAGATTTTCCGGCCGGATCCATAAATAATTTCAGCAATTTATAACCCGAAGCGGCAGCCATAGTAGGAACAGCCAGGAAGAATGAAAATTCAGCGGCATTTTTGCGAGTCAGTTTTGTAGTCATCCCACCAACAATACTTGCCATTGAACGTGAAACACCCGGAACCATAGCAATACATTGAAAAAAACCTATTTTCAAGGCCCGCTTCCAATCCATTGTCTGGTCTTCGTTAGGTCTATCAAACCATTTATCCACAAACAACATTAAAACACCTCCCAGCACCAGCATAACAGCTACTACAGCGACATTTTCCAGAAGTGCATCAATTTTTTCGCTAAATAAAAAGCCCAATACTAAAGCCGGGATAACGGCAATGATCAGTTTCCAATAAAAATCCAGAGTCTGAAAAAAACGCTTCCAATATAAAACCACTACAGATAATATAGCTCCAAATTGAATATTGACCGTGAAGGCTTTCACAAAATCAGTGCTTTCAATAGCCAACAGTTTCTGAGCAATAATCATGTGTCCGGTGGAAGACACCGGCAAAAATTCAGTTATTCCCTCTACAATACCAAGAATAATCGTTTGTATAATAGTCATACTTACTTAGCTTTGGGTTTGTAAAGTATCGCAAAAATGATAGAAACAAAACCAAACAACGAAATCATTGGACCAACCGTGATACGACGGAAACTGAAAATATCCGGATTAAATTCTTTTACAGTCGAAGGACCAGTCATTAAGATAAAACCTAAAACGATAATAGCAAAACCAATTGCAATAAATAAAAGATTGATTTTACCCAGCGTGAAATGTTTGTCGTTTTCCATATTGTTATTTTATAATGGTGATTTAATTATTACTATACCAAACTTACATAAAAACATCACAACAGCAAAAGTTGTTGTGCGTGATCAAATAAAAAACATATCGTTGGAACGCATACGCAAGTATTTTCCAACAGCAAAATAAGAAGATGATGCGGCTATAATAACTCCGGAAAGAATAACCAGACAAGCTACAATTATGAAATTAAGCGAATCGAATAAAAGATTTGTAACTCCGAACTGATACTGGACAAAATAAACTACTCCCACCAGCATACATATGGAAATAAGAGCAGCAATTAAACCATTCAACATACTACGAATAAGATAGGGTTTGCGAATGAACCAGGCAGTAGCTCCAACCAGTTTCATAGTATTAATCAGAAAACGATTGGAATACAAAGATAGACGGATCGTATTATTGATAAGTGCAATTGAGACCAAAAGCAACACAACAGCCAAACCAATCAGAATTAAACTTATTTTTCTCACATTATCATTTACCAGACTAACCATGTCTTTTTGATATACAACACGATTAATATGATCGAATGCTTTTAATTTCGACTGAACAACCAGAACGCTATCATTATTAGCATATTTTTCATGAAGTTTCACCTCAATAGAAGCCTTCAGGGGGTTGTAACCTAAAAAGTCCGCCGGATTTTCGCCCAAACTACTGATATGATCTTTCAATGCATCGGCTTTGGAAATATATTCAACCGACTTGGCATAGGGCGAAGCAAGTAAATAATTTTCAATACGCTTCTCATCCGGTTTAGAAATATCATCATTCAAAATAACCGATAAATTAATATTTTCTTTTACGTAAGTGCTCATATCACGAGCAACAAAAATAAGTAAGAAAACCAGTCCAATTAAAAACAAAACCAACGACATACTTACAGTTGACGTTATATGGATCTGCAAAAATCTTTTTTTATTAACTTTAGTTCTTTCTTTAGTCATTTTTATTCAGATATTACCTAATTAATACTCTAAGCGTTTATAGCGACTTTCTTAGATTTTTGCCATTGTATGTAAACGAATCCAATTACACTTAATATCAACAATATGGAAGATATCAATGCAATTGTATTACCGATGCTATACGATTTTGGTTCAAATTTAAACTCAACTTCATAATTACCGGCTTTAAGCGGCATAGCACGTAACAAATAATTGGCACGAACGTAAGGCACTACCTTACCGTTGATGTATGCGTTCCAACCCTTGTCATAATAAATTTCGGAGAACACAGCGACCTGATCGGTTTTCGAACTAAAATTATATTTCAGATCGTTAGGTTCATATTTTACCAATGCTATGCGAGCAGAAGAATCTGAGACCAACTTACCTGGCAATTGAGTTGCAAAAGATTTATCAACAACCATCTCTTTCTTGGTGTTTATCTCTCCTACTAATTTCATTTCATCATTTGCACCATCAGCTACACGAATATTGCTCACAAACCATGCATTACCATTAGCATGCGGATTCACAATAGGAGCTGCTTGTTTATTATAAATCAGGTATTTCATATTCATCATATTCAAAACGCCTAATGAATCCATTGTGTTGAGTACCTGATCGGCCGATTTTGCACGACCAAAAGCGGCAAACAACCGACCCATTTCTTTGGTAAGCTGCATATTTATCAGTTCCTGATAACGACGCAATTTAGCAGCATGGTATCCTCCAATATTTTTATGAAAATAGGATGGCGTAGCATTCTGGAATACATCAACTGTAGCATCCAGAACACGATATTGAGATTTATCCTGTAAAATTAATTTATCTGCAGCCGAAGGCTCAATAAAGCTCTCAACACGATGCTTGTTTTGAAAGTTATCATTGTTCAAATAACGTTTTGCCACAGGCACTAAGTCCCATAACATCAAAACACCTAAAAGGACATAAACCACTTTTTGTTTCAGATAATTCTTGGCATATAACCATATCAGACCTGCCGAGGCAAGTACAAAAGCCAATGAACGTAAAGCATCCGAACGTAACAGAGCAGCACGATCAAGCGGTAAAGTTTCTTTTAAAAATGCATTGTTTCCCTGATATTGAGCATCGGCCTGCGCTGTAAAATTACCGGCCAACGATGGAATCAGCGCAAATACCAACGCAATTCCTCCCACAATACCGGCACTGATAAGAACCTGTTTAATTAATTTTTGTTTGTCTACCTTATCGGAAAAAACTTCTTTTAATGCTAAAATAGCCATCAAAGTCATTCCAAAACCGGTAGCCACCAAAGTCATTGAAACAGTTCTGAATTTGTTGTAAAGCGGAACATAATTAATAAAGATATCCGTGAGCCACATAAAGTTTTTACCCCACGAAAGCATTAGTGTCAATATAATCATCGGCACTAACCACCATTTAATTCGTTTATCCACTAAAAAGAATCCCAAAACAAATAAGAAACAAATTATTGCTCCAATGTAAACTGGGCCGGAAGTAAATGGTTGGTCCCCCCAATAAAGTGGAAATTGATTTTCTTTTAAAATACGGTCAACATCGGTAGCACCCAAACTTGTTAGCTTTTTACCTGTTTCGCTATCAGCTGCTAATGAACCACCACTGGCACCACCTTTAAAATCAGGAATCAACAATGTCATTGTTTCATCAATGCCATAACTCCACTGGGTTATATAGTCTTTGTTCAACCCATGTTGCGAACTTTGAGTATCAGCAGTCAACCCGTTTGACTCTCCACGCATAGTTGCTTTACTATAATCGTACGTAGTGAGCAGTGTAGCTGCATTCATCCCAACTGCAATTACAGCAGCACCCAGCAACACTCCGGTTGATTTCAGAAAATTTGAAAAATCTTTTTCCTTAATGCTATAGAAAAATTCTGCAAGAGCCAAAAAGAGTAAAACTATAAGCGTATAATAAAGTATTTGAACATGATTTGCCCTTATGGCAAGTCCAAGGAAAATAGTTGTTAGTAAACCGCCTAATAACAATTTTCGTCTGAATGTCATAAAAACGCTACCAATTAAAGGAGCCATATAAGCAATTGTGATAGCTTTGGAATTATGCCCCGCCACTATTATTATAAAGTTATACGAGGCAAACGCAAAAGCAATTGCCCCCACTATAGCTAGCCAGGGATTTACCTTAAAAGCCAACAACAAGATATAAAATCCTATTAAGTATAACATTAAATAATAAACAGAACCCGGAAAAACCCGAACTACATCGTCAACGAATTTCAAAACATTGAACGATTGCGGCATAGCAATCTGATAAGTTGGCATACCCCCGAACATAGAGTTTGTCCACAGGGTTGGAGCATCATGCGTAGCGTTGTAGTCAACAGTTTCTTTTGCCATGCACATCCAATTTTCGGTATCATGACCGATCAATTGCTTTCCTTCGATAATCGGAGAAAAATACATAAAAGAAATACAGATAAATAGCAGGAAAGCAGCAATGTGCGGAATGAATTTGGTAAGAACTGTTTTAGTCATAATGATACGCTTGATTTGCGGTAAGCAGTTTTTGGGAAAAATCACACAAAAGTACATCATCTTTTCACAATTGCAATCCAGTTAGCGGTTAAAAATTGTTGAAATCGAAAAATGAATTTACACTATAGAATTTTATAGTAAAATTCACAGTGCAAAACGAACAAATATATGAGTTTGAAACTGGCTATTTAATGTAATGGGGATGCTGGATTGGGTCTCTGGCGTTGGCAAATTGGTAAAAAATCTGTACTTTTGTCGAACAAAACGATAGTAAAAGAGTTTCATTCACATGGACAAACTAGAAATACAACATATACGAACTGACTTCCCTATTTTGGAAGAAAAGGTTTACAATAAAGATCTGATTTATTTCGACAACGGAGCTACTACTCAAAAGCCACGTTGCGTTGTTGAAAAAATAGAGGAAGGTTACTACCACCTAAACGCTAATATTCATCGTGGAGTACATTATCTGAGCCAAAAAGCAACTGAAGCACATGAAGCTGCCAGAACTACCGTTGCTGATTTTCTTCACGCCGGAAAACGCGAGGAAATCATTTTCACACGCGGAACGACCGAAGCTATTAATTTGGTGGCTACGTCATTCGGAGAAGCTTTCTGCCATGAAGGAGACGAAGTAATTGTGTCCGTCATGGAACATCACTCCAACATCGTACCGTGGCAGATGCTTTGTGAGCGAAAAGGAATGAAACTTCGGGTCATTCCTATGAACGAGTGGGGCGAACTTGACCTAGACGTTTTTAAATCATTACTAAACGAACATACAAAAATAGTTTCGATAGCTCATGTATCTAATGTTTTAGGAACCATTAATCCTGTCTCGGAAATAATTCGCATTGCTCATGCAAAGAATGTACCGGTACTGGTTGACGGGGCACAAGCCGTTCCACACATTCCAGTTAACGTAGTGGAACTCGATGCAGACTTCTATGTTTTCTCGGGACACAAAATTTACGGACCAACCGGCATCGGAGCACTTTATGGAAAATCCGACTGGCTAAACGCGATTCCGCCTTATCAGGGAGGTGGCGAAATGATTGCCACCGTTACCTTCGAAAAAACTACCTACAACGAATTACCATTTAAATTTGAAGCCGGAACGCCGGATTATATCGGATCAACAGCACTAGCGGAAGCATTACGATACGTTCAAAACATTGGATTGGATAAAATAGCAGCGCATGAGCACGAACTATTGATCTATTGTACAGAAAAACTGCTTGAAATTGATGGCATGCGCATCATTGGAACTGCCAAAGAAAAAAGTTCTGTCATTTCGTTTTTGGTTGGAAATATTCATCCTTACGATTTGGGGATGCTCCTCGACAAACTTGGAATAGCTGTCAGAACGGGACATCATTGCGCACAGCCCCTGATTGATTCACTCGAAATTCCGGGTACTGTTCGTGCATCCTTTGCATTTTACAATACCAAAGAAGAAATTGATACTTTCGTAACAGCACTTAAGCGCGTAGTAACCATGTTGAGTTGAACCCCTAAGCCCTAAGAAAATTTGGACACATTTAACTATAGCATTCCAAAATACTTTACACTAACGTCTCTTATCCCCCTTTAGGGCCTAGGAGCATATTTATATTTTATGACAATAAACGAATTACAAGACGAAATTATAGATGAATTTAGCCAGTTTGATGACTGGATGGACAAATACGCATTGCTTATTGATCTAGGAAATTCACTTGAGCCTCTTGATGGCAAATATAAAAATCCACAAAACATTATTGAGGGCTGTCAAAGCCGCGTATGGCTGAATGCCGAACTGAATAATGGCATCATTACTTATCAGGGCGAAAGTGATGCCGTACTGGTAAAAGGAATTGTTTCGTTACTGATTCATGTACTTTCTAATCACACACCCGATGAAATTATCAATACCGAACTTTATTTTATTGATGCTATCGGGCTGAAGGAGCACCTCTCTCCGACCCGTTCCAATGGATTGGTAGCGATGGTTAAACAAATGAAATTGTTTGCGTTAGCATATAAATCAGTGAACAGTCAACAGTGATCAATCAACAATTAACAATGATCCGTGATTAGTGATATTTTTGTGTACATTCAAAATAAATAAAGGGCTGAATCTCCGTATAGGAAATTCAGCCCTTTATTTTTATCCTGACTCAAACAAAGAGATGAGTTCTTAATTTGAATTTATTGACCATCGGGTTCAAAATATTCCAGTCGGAAGTTTTCGCCATCAAAAACGCCATAGGAAAAGATCCCAACAAAGTCTCCTAAAATAACCACCCGCTTTTTATCCTTCAATTGCAAATCCAGGGCAATGTGTCGATGTCCGAAAATAAGGAAATCAACATCGTGTGTCTCCACATACTTTTTTGCAAAAATAACCAGAAACTCATTTTCTTCTCCCTGAAATTTATTTTCAATATGTTTGATTTTCTCTCTGTTGTGTTTCGACCAATTGTAGCCAAAATCCTGTCCTAACTGAGCCGGAACCAAGCGAAACAGCTTTTGAGCTATGCGACTATGAAATATTTTGCGAATGATTTTGAATCCTTTTTCTTCAATATACAGTCCATCGCCATGTGCCAAAAAGAATTTCTTGGTACCCAATTGAACCGTAGCGGGTTCTTTATGTACAATCAGTCCTATTTCATTCTCCAGATAGCCGAATGTCCAGATATCGTGATTGCCGATAAAAAAATGGATTTCAATACCCGAATCGGTTAGCTCGGCCAGTTTTCCCAACACGCGAACAAATCCTTTGGGTACAACGGTTTTATACTCGAACCAAAAATCGAATATATCACCCAGCAAATAAATGACAGTAGCATCAGCTTTTACCTGATCCAGCCAGTCGACAAGCATTTTTTCGTGAGCGCGTTTATCTTTTACAAGCAGCGAACCCAAGTGGGCGTCAGAGAGAAAATAAATCATATCAGATAAGTTGACAGTTGACAGTTGAAAATTGAAAATTAAGACGACAATATTCGTTGTCATCTGTCAACTGTCAACTTTATTTATAAGAATCCTAGTTCCAATTGAGCTTCTTCACTCATCATGCTTTTGTCCCAAGCCGGTTCGAAAACGATATTCACGTCTACGTCTTTCACTCCTTCCACACTTTCGACTTTCATCCGGACATCCTCTACGATAAAATCAACAGCCGGACAATTTGGAGCCGTCAGCGTCATATCAATAACTAAATGCCCTTCTGCATCGAGATCAATTTTATAAATCAATCCCAAATCATATATATTTACCGGAATTTCCGGGTCGAATACTGTTTTAAGCATCCGAACAATTTCTTCTTCAGTTTCTAAAAATTCGTTCATTTCAATTATGGAATATTCAATTTTAATTATTAATTGGATAAACAAGCAAGAGCTCAAATAGTTTATTCCGCTTTGGCCTGACTGCGAATTACCAGCTCATCGAATTCGGGTAGCGCAGCAGTCAACTTACCATTAACTACCACTACTGTATTCACTTTAGCTTTAATGGCCAGTTTATTGTCCGACTTGCGGTAGATGGCCTGCTGAAAGACATAACGTACCCCTTCTTTGGTGACATACAGTTTTGAAATAAAACTATCTCCCGGACGTAAAGGAGTTTTATAAGCTATTTCGATACTGGAAACCATAGCGTCGACACCTTGATTGTGCAGTTCAGCAAAGCTTAAGTGGTTATCTTCCAGAAATTCATGCCGGGTAAATTCCAAATAATTTTGGTACACGGAGTTATTAACCACACCTTGTATGTCACACTCGTAATCGCGTACTTTCATTTCTAATTCGTAGATGTACATTTTATTCAATTGACAATTAGAAATTGATAATAAATAACCGGGAGATCCAGCTATTCATTATCTGCTAATTTATTTTTTTCTTATTACAGTCAAGCCATCCCGCAAAGGCAACATGACCTTTTCAACCCTCGGGTCGGTAGCCACAAAGTCGTTAAACCGCATTATTTCGATGGTTTGTTTATCATTCGGCTCTACCGGTTTAATTACCTTTCCATCCCACAGCGTATTATCAGCCAGAATATATCCGCCAACTCTCAGCTTAGGCAATACAGCTTCGTAATAAGCCAGATACTCACGTTTATCGGCATCAATAAAAACCAAATCGAGGGTTTCATCTAGCTTTTCAATTTCTGCCAGTGCATCGCCTATATGCAATTTTATCTTATCGCCATACGCGGAACCCGTAAAGTTTTGACGAATAAAATCTTCCAGTTCGTCATCGCATTCGATCGTATGTAACACACCCCCGTCGGGTAAAGCTTCGGCCATACAAAGAGCTGAATAACCGGTAAAAGTGCCAAGTTCTAAAATGCATTTTGGCTGAATCATGTGGCAAAACATACTTAGTACGCGTCCCTGCAAATGACCTGAACACATGCGTGGATTGATCAGTTTGACATGGGTGGCACGATTTACTTTTGCCAGGTATTCCGGTTCAGCATCAGAATGCAATATAATATAATCGTCTAAATTCATTTCTATTTAGTTACAAGCAAATAGTTACGAGTTACAAGTTTATTTTTATAAGCTTACTGACTGCAAAAAAATGTTGATTTTTTTTTAATACTCGGCATTATACATACTTCAACACCGACAATTGCTCCATATTAAAAATCTCGTTTGCAATGACCTGCAGTTGTTCGGCCGTGACAGCATCAATAAGGCGTTTTATGGTCTCCAAATCATCAATTTTGCCATAGCGGAGAAAGCTTTTCCCCAGACTCAAAGCCATATTTTCTTTATTTTCGGATGAAATGGCCATTTGACCAACCAACTGCAGCTTATATTTTTTCAAAGCATTGTCCGACAGAGGCTGTTCGCGGAGTTTCTGCAATTCGTTATGAACAAGCTGTTCGCAACGAACGGCATTTTCAGGATCGCACCCGAAATAAACGCTCCACATGCCTGTATCGGTAAATGGCTGATAACTTGATTCCACATTGTAGACCAATCCGTGTTTTTCGCGCAAGGACAGATTAAGTAAACTGTTCATACCTGGACCGCCCAAAATATTGTTCAACAAATACAAGCCCATCCGGTTGGGGTGATACAAGTCGTAAGCCCGGTTGCCCAGTATAAAATGAACCTGATGGGTATTTTTATTTATTTCTTTATTAAGCGGTTTATAGGAAGTCGGAGAGAATCGTTCCGATTTGCGGATTTCCTGTTTTTCCGTTTGCAGGTACTTTTCGACCCAGCGAACAAGCTGTTTGAAATCCAAATCCCCCAAGACAAAAAAGACCATCTCTTCGGGGCGATAATGTTTTTTGACGAAGCGAAAAGCATCGTCGGTGCTGTATTCTTCCAACAATTCCGATTTGCCCAGAATATTGTGCCCAATGGCATGATGTTGAAAAAGTAATTCTTCAAAATCATCAAAGATCAACTCCGAAGGGCTATCGTTGTAGGACTGAATTTCGTCCAGAATAATAACCACCTCCTTATCAATCTCTTTTTGAGGAAAATTGGAGTGCAACACAATGTCGGAAATCAACTCTATGGCGCGCTCGGAATACTCTTTCAGCACGCTGGCATATACCACCGTTTCTTCCTTGGATGTATACGCGTTCAGTTCGCCTCCAACATTTTCCAGCCGATTAATAATATGTCCCGAACGGCGTTTATCGGTTCCTTTAAACAGCATGTGCTCAATAAAATGCGCCATGCCTTGCTTCTCTTCTTTTTCATCGCGCGAACCGGTATTAATCACCATTCCACAATAAGTTACCGCCGAGACGTCGGGCTTGTGTATCAACCGAATTCCGTTTGGCAGTGTATATGTTTGATATGTCATTAGGCTTTTTTGTAAAAAACGAAGTGCAAAGGTACAAAATTCAGTTGATAATTGACAAATGGAATTCATCAAGAGCTTGTACAAACATGTTTCGGTAAAAATACATTATTCCGACACAGACGCGACCATCAACTGATAAGAGAATAATGATCCCCTTTTCTGGACCGACTGATTTTGGAAGCCTTCCAACAAGCCCGTTAAGGGATATCCCTGAACCGCGGTACATTCAGACTGATCGGCGGGAAGAAATTTCTAAACTAAAATATATTCCGACGAATGTGCGGAGCAATATTCCTTTCATAAATTGCAATATTCTTCACCCGCGGAACGTTCCGACAAATCCGCGGAGCAATATTTCTTTCACGAGTTGTAATATTCCTCAGCCGCGAAGCGTTCCGACAGATCAACGGGCAAATATTCCTAAACCACATACACTTCCGACAACTATGAGTTTCTGATTTTCGGAAATTGAAGCTTGTTCCCCTAAGTTCAGAAGGCTTGTCGGTAGGTGCATCCAGTTTTCCACTCGCTACATCCGTAGGCTGTTTTTCCTTTGAGTAATGTGCCTTTTCCGCAAAGCGGGCAAGGAGTGCCTTCGAGTGATGGTTTGGCAGGATGCAAGGCAGCTTCGCCAGGACGACGGTTGTCACTCTTGACATTAAACACTATTTCGGTAACCATGGCTTTGAGTTCAGCCAGAAAATCCTTTGCCAGATATTCCCCTTTTTCCACCTGCCGGAGTTTTTTCTCCCACAGTCCGGTAAGCTCGGCCGATTTGAGTAGATCTTCCTGAATTATCAGAATCAACTCCACACCGGTAGTGGTGGCAATAAGATTTTTGCGTTCTTTGCGGATATAATCGCGCTTAAAAAGTGTTTCGATAATGGCAGCACGGGTGGATGGTCGGCCTATACCGTTTTCTTTCAAAGCATCACGCAGTTCGTCATTATCAACCAGTTTTCCAGCCGTTTCCATGGCACGAAGCAAGGTAGCTTCGGTGTAAGGCTTGGGCGGCGAAGTCCATTTTTCGGCCAGTGTAGGCTCGTGCGGACCACTTTCGCCTTTTTCGAACAGAGGCAAGGTTTTTTCATCCTCTTCCTCTTGTTCGTCGCCTTCACTTTTTATTTTGGCAAATACCACGCGCCAACCCGGATCGAGAATTTGTTTCCCGTTAACCTTAAATTCGATCTTTTCCACTTCGCCCAACACGGTAGTGGTCGAAATCTTACATTCGGGATAAAAGTTAGCTATAAACCGACGAGCCACCAGGTCGAAAACCCGTTTTTCGGTATCGGTCAATGCAATGGGATGCACACCGGTGGGAATAATGGCGTGGTGATCCGTCACTTTTGCATTATCAAATACCTTTTTTGTTTTAGGAAGTTTGCCTGCCAACAAAGGTTTGGTAAGTAATTCGTAGTCTTTTATTCCTTTGAGAATTTCCGGAACTTTAGGATACAAATCATCCGTAAGATAGGTAGTATCCACACGTGGATAAGTGGTTACCTTTTTTTCGTACAAACTTTGTATTATTTTCAGAGTCTCGTCGGCCGAGTAAGCAAATTTCTTATTGCACTCCACCTGAAGCGAAGTCAAATCGAACAGGCGCGGTGCCGATTCGGTTCCTTTTTTAGTAGTAATATCAGTAACAAAAAAGTCGGCAGTTCGAACCGTATCCAGAAAGTTGGTACCTTCTTCCACACTAGAAAACCGCCCTTTGGAGGCCGAAAAAATGGTATCGCGATACACAGTCTTTAATTCCCAGTAAGCTTCAGGCTTAAAGTTTTCTATCTCCAGTTGTCGGTTTACTATCAGTGCCAGCGTAGGCGTTTGTACCCGTCCGATGGAAAGAACCTGCCGGTTTTTACCATATTTCAGCGTGTAAAGTCGGGTGGCATTCATGCCCAGCAACCAGTCGCCAATGGCCCTCGACAGTCCGGCTTCGTAAAGCGACTGAAACTGGCTCTGGTCTTTCAGTTTTGAAAAACCTTCGCGAATAGCCTCTTCGGTCAAGGACGAAATCCACAAGCGTTTCACGGGACATTTGCACAATGCTTTTTGCATCACCCAGCGCTGAATGAGCTCTCCCTCCTGCCCCGCATCACCGCAGTTCACCACCTCGTCGGCATTAGCCATCAGGGTTTCAATTACATGGAATTGTTTTTGAATACCGCTATCGTTCATCACCTTGATGCCAAACCGCTGCGGAATCATAGGCAAATGGCTCAATGCCCAGGCCTTCCATTCGGGCGCATATTCATGCGGCTCCAGCAATCCGCAAAGATGTCCGAAGGTCCAGGTTACCTGATAACCATTTCCTTCTATGTATCCTTCTTTTCGGGTTTTGGCTCCGAGCACTTCGGCAATATCGCGCGCCACACTGGGCTTTTCGGCAATGCAAACAATCATCTTTTCAGTTTAGGGAACAGGTCAGGACCTGTTTGTACATATAAATCAGTTAATCAATCTTCATACAAAAGTACTCAAAAACTTTCAAAGGCAATTACTGTTATACTGTCTGTGAATACTCACAGAAACTGCTCAAAGCCCTATTTATTGGCTAATAAGTTCTGCCATATCCCCATTATGAATTGTAAAATATGCATTATGAATTGACAGAAATGTTTATCTTTGTGCTCAAATCTAACACTTGGGTATGGGTGTTTTAAGGGTAATATTTAATCAAAGAAAAATTAGTTACATGTTTAAAAATCAAAAAATTGCAAAAGATATTTATTATGTTGGCGTTAACGACCGTCAGAAGCACAAATTTGAAAATATGATTTCACTCCCCAACGGAGTTTCATATAATGCTTATCTGATTGTTGATGAAAAAATAGCTTTGGTAGACACCGTCGACATCTCATTTGGTGATATTTTTATAGACAAAATACAATCTCAACTACAAGGAAGAAAACTTGATTATTTAATTATAAATCATATGGAACCAGACCATTCGGGTTCTATTCGCCTAATTCGAAAATACTATCCCGACATGGTTATCGTGGGAAATAATAAAACCCTGAGTATGGTGGAGGGATATTATGGAGTTACCGATAATATGATGGAAATTAAAGACAAAGAAATTCTATCCTTAGGTTCACATAAACTGGAGTTTCATTTAACTCCCATGGTTCACTGGCCTGAAACCATGATGACTTACGAAAAAACAGAAAAAATACTTTTCTCGGGCGACGCTTTCGGAGCATTTGGTACGTTGGATGGTTCGGTAATGGATACCGATCTGAATGTGGATAAATATTGGGACGAAATGGCACGCTATTATTCCAATATTGTCGGTAAATACGGTGCTCCTATTCAGAAAGCATTGAAAAAACTGACTCCGCTTGAAATAGACTTTATTTGCAGCACGCACGGACCGGTTTGGAAAGAAAATATCACCCGTGTAGTCGATATGTACGATCAGTTCAGTCGTTATCATGGCGACGATGGCATTGTGATCATTTACGGTTCGATGTACGGAAATACCGAACTAATGGCAGAAACCGTAGCGCAAGGTGTGGCTGAGGCCGGAGTTAAAAACATAATCATTCACAATGTTTCAAAATCCGACCCTTCTGTAATTATCCGCGATGTTTTCAAATATAAAGGCTTAATAGTTGGCAGCCCAACCTACAGCAATGAGCTGTATCCCGAAGTTGAATCTTTATTGCGTAAAATAGAAATTCGTGGAGTAAAAAACCGCGTGTTCGGTTGCTTCGGATCGTTTACCTGGGCGAGTGCTGCTGTAAAACGATTGGACACCTTCGTGGAAACAATGAAATGGGAAAGAGCAGAAATATCAGTAGACGAAAAACAAGGTTTGAAAAAAGATAAATATGAAGATTGTCTTGAACTTGGACGTCAGGTTGCTGAACTGATGAAAAATCATGTTGATGCTCCCGACCATTGCGCGTAAATAATGATATTCTAAAAACACCTAACCTCATCGAACCATATGAAAAAGCGTTATTTGGGAATCTTATTTATATTGACTACGATGAATTGTCTATCTCAGGTAAAAGATGATATTTATTATTCATCTAAAAATTCAAATGATAGTTCTCAACATAAAATAAATAAAAGAATATCGCTGGCTCATGAGAGTCGTTCAAATACAAATATAGGTGTAAATACAGGAGTATTAATGGGTGGAGGAGGTCTTGTAGGACTGGATTTCAATGCAATGCTAGCCGACAACGTAAGTCTTCAGTTAGGTTTTGGTGCTCTTTCATATGGAGCCGGATTAAATTTACATTTAAAGTCCGACCTGATTTCACCTTTAATTTCATGTCAATATTGGCATCAGGGAGTAGGCTCTACATTCTATGCTTCTTATCTCGGTCCAATGTTTATTTATAGGATTAAATATTTTCAAGCCGGATTAGGAATTGGATATATTTTAGACAAAGGGACTCTGAATACTGACAAAAAATATGTGCTTTTATACAATATTGGGATGTTCTTTCCTTTATGAAATTTGATTTAGGAATAGAGTAAAAATGGAACAGAAACCTGTAAATATTTAATGTAATATGAATAACGGATTTGTACGTGTAGCTGCTGCCATTCCCGAACTTCGGGTTGCCGATTGTGCTTTTAATATTTCAAAAATGGCCGATCTGATACGGCAAGGTGAAGCTGAAAAAGCACAGGTTATCTGTTTTCCTGAACTATCAATAACCGGGTACACCTGTGCCGATTTGTTTTTTCAGCAACAACTACTTGCCGACGCCGAAAAAGCGCTCAACGAATTGCAACTGCTTACATTTTCAACTACAGCAGTTATCATCGTCGGCATGCCTGTACGCATACAAAGTCAATTGTTCAATACAGCCGTAGTACTCCAGGGCGGACATGTTTTGGGAGTTGTACCTAAAACGCATCTGCCAAACAATAATGAATTTTATGAAAAACGGTGGTTCAGTTCCGCCACCACCACCGATATACAAAGCATTTATCTTTCGGGCGAAGGAGTTCCGTTTGGAACAAATTTACTTTTCAGTGATGGTAAATTCTCATTCAGCATAGAACTATGCGAAGACCTCTGGGTTCCGATTCCTCCGAGTTCACAACACGCTTTACATGGTGCCGACATTATTTTCAATCTTTCGGCTACCAACGAACTGATAGGAAAACACAGCTACCTCCGTCAACTCGTAGAGCAACAATCCGCCCGATGTGTAGCCGGATATGTATATGCTTCGGCTGGTGCAGGAGAATCAACTACCGATGTTGTCTATGCTGGCAACGGGCTGATAGTCGAAAATGGTAAAATAGTAGCCGCTTCGGAACGGTTCTCGTTTGAACCACAATTAATAGTGAATGATATTGACATAGAACGTCTGCAAGCCGACCGCATGCGAAATTCAAATTATGCCAACGATAAATCTGCACGGAGTTATCAAATAATCAAGCTGGAAGATGCTCATTTTACACATTTTGATCTAAGACGTACCTATAATAAACATCCGTTTGTTCCGGCTCTGACCAGCAGAGATACAAGCTGCGAAGAGATTTTTTCTATTCAGGTGGGCGGATTAGCCAAACGTTGGAGTCATACGCATTCAGAAACAGTAGTTGTAGGTATTTCAGGTGGACTCGATTCCACACTGGCTCTGCTTGTTTGTGTAAAAACAGCTGACAAACTAGGCTATGATCGTGAGCGCATTATCGGCATCACCATGCCTGGATTCGGAACCACCGACCGGACTTATAGCAATGCAGTGAATCTGATGCAATCATTGGGCATTACCCTGCTCGAAATACCGATTAAAGATGCCTGCCTGCAGCACTTCAAAGATATTAATCACGATCCAAAAGTGCACGACGTGGTGTACGAAAACACACAGGCTCGCGAACGCACACAAATACTTATGGACATTGCCAATCAACGAAACGGATTGGTGATTGGCACCGGGGACTTGTCGGAATCGGCTCTGGGCTGGGCAACATATAACGGCGACCACATGTCGATGTATGCTGTAAACTCAGGCGTTCCTAAAACATTGGTGCGTTATCTGGTTGACTGGGCATCAAATCAACTGGACGCCATTTCAAAAGAAATCTTGCGGGATATACTGGACACGCCGGTTAGTCCGGAGTTACTTCCCGCTGACGAAAACGGTGACATTGCTCAAAAAACTGAAGACATTGTAGGTCCATACGAATTGCATGATTTCTTTTTGTATTATTTGGTTCGGTTCGGATTTAGTCCGGCTAAGATACTTTTTCTGGCAAAAAATGCTTTTGCAGAGACTTATGCTGACGAAATAATTGAGAAATGGTTGAAGATCTTTATTCGTAGATTCTTTGCTCAACAATTCAAACGCTCATGCATCCCCGATGGACCAAAAGTAGGCTCTATCAATCTATCACCCCGTGGCGACTGGCGTATGCCTAGTGATGCAATAGCCTTTTCAATGGACAGTGAACTATAAACAGTGGATAGTGGATAGTTGACTAATGCGGAAGCTTACTTAACTAACAAGGAAGCTTATTCTAGAAGCACGAAAGTTTACTTGACTAATGCGGAAGCCGACTTTATAAACACGGAAGCTTATTCTAGAAATAGGGAAGCTTACTTGATAAACGCGGAAGCCTATTCTAGATAC
The DNA here is from genome assembly GCA_015654525.1 of Bacteroidales bacterium. Classification (GTDB taxonomy): domain Bacteria; phylum Bacteroidota; class Bacteroidia; order Bacteroidales; family Paludibacteraceae; genus Paludibacter. Next base: position 182 of record JAATGT010000265.1, on the reverse strand, counting down.
ACGGAAGCTTACTTGACTAATGCGGAAGCTTATTCTAGAAGCAGGGAAGCTTACTTGACTAACGCGTAAGCCTACTTTATAAACGCGGAAACTTATTCTAGAAACACGGAAGCTTACTTGACTAATGCGGAAGCTTATTCTAGAAGCAGGGAAGCTTACTTGACTAACGCGTAAGCCTACTT
>JAATGT010000156.1 GCA_015654525.1 Bacteroidales bacterium | reverse complement strand
AGCTATGCCTTGTTCGTCACAAATCTTCCCAAACCTACCGGACACTACCTCGTCCAGTGGCAATTGACGGATCAATACCGATGATGTTTCCAGATGAATTCGTTCGTGTTCAATTCCCATCATGATAATCCAGAATGGATCTTCCCACGTGATGGGCAGGGTGAGAGGAGTCTCCAGTATAAGTTTTATAATTAGCTCTTTTACTTTATCCCGATATTCCCGAACGGCTAAAACTGATGGCCAACTGTAGTGCTTTTCGTTCAGATCATCCCAACTCATTTCGTCTACTCCGATAGCAAAAACAGATTCAAACTCAGGATTGATACGTGTGTCGATAATTTTGGCCAGAAACAATTTGTTGATAAAAAATGTGGCAGTATGTCCCAGATAAAAAATCAATACATGGCGCAAAGGGTCGCCACGGTGATAAAATATATCGTCGGATTTTAATTGTGTGTAGAGTTTTTCGTCAATGGCCCAGGTCTTTTCGAAGTAATCTACTATTTCCTTACGCTTAGCTTCAGGTGTTCCGTTTCGTAAATCAATTGTTTTAGTTAGCAGTTCGTGCATGGCTTAGTTCAGTTTTTTGTGTAAGTATATTTTCTGCATAACGAAAGTTTCGCTTCCGTCTGCTTTTGTTTTGGTTTGCTCAATGTTGCCAACGGGCTCAAATCCCATCTTTTTATATAAGGTCAGTGCTGGAATGTTTTGATCCCAAACGCGAATAAAAGCATCCGGGAAGCTAGACTTGTCAACGTTGTTGAAAAATTCAGCCATTAATTTCTTGCCGATACCCTGACCACGTGTGAGGGCGGCAACCATCATTTCTGCCACGTAAATACACTTGTCGGTTGAATAGTTTTGGCGAATGTTTTCCGGCACAAGGTTGTCGAAGCTCAGTGGGTAGCATAGTATTGCACCCACCAGCTCTTTGTTTTTCAGAGCAAGGAATGCATATCCTTTTTCCAGAATGCTGTTTATATAGGTTTCGAGCTCAACTCTGTTGATATATTGGGCGGTGAAAGCTTCGATATACAATGCCATTATAGCTTGGCGGTAAATTGGATTTTGAGTTTGAATAAATTCCATAAATGTAGTTGAGAATAAAAAGCCGATAGTCGGATCTTGTTCTCCATCTTTAACGCATCTGTGTCAATTTTGTTTGAAAATAAAAGCCCGCACATAAAAAATGTACGAGCTTTTATTCAATGAAAAAAAAACAATCTCTGTGCCCCGGATTTATTGCGGAGTCCATGCAATTGAAATGTTTGAGAAGCTTGACACGTTTGAAGGAGTTTGAGTACTGGCTGTGGTTCCTTTGGTAAAGGTAAAACTGGAAAAATTGCCTGTTCCGTTTTTGTCTGTCAGTTCCATACAAACCTTATATACTCCATCGCCTACCACGGTTCCACTGGTATTTGTTCCATTCCATGTACAAGTGCGGGTTGCGTGGCTTGACTGCGTAGCTCCGGTTATGGCATCGGTGGTATTGCTCGATGAGTTCGAAGTCCAGTTAGTCAAATCATATTTCCGCGCAGCTGCATATACCAGCAATGATTTTACAAAGGTTCCCGAATTACTTTCAACCCAGATGGCAACAACATTATTCGGAGCATATCCACCGCCGGCTGTACTGGTTAGTGTGCTAACGGTTAAGGTTCCTGCTGTTTTTACAGAATTATCTATAGCTGGGTCGTTATTGGTGCTGGATGACTTGCTACAAGCAGTTGCAATTAAAATAACTCCAAGAAGAAGCAATAATCTATTATCTTTCAATTTTCCCATTCTCATCTCTAATCTGTATTAATTATAAATATGAGATAAGAACGCTGTTTGTTTTGAAAAGTTGTGTGATGTATCTGCTTACAGGATAGCTTTAACCTCTTTTACTGATGTTTTTCAATCAATAGGTTCTTCTTCAAAATGTTTATTCTCCCGAGATCTTTTTGGTTCTGCTTATTTCCATATCAATTGAAGCAAGCTTTTTTTCAATGTTTTTTCTGAAAGTGCTAATCTCATTGTTTAGCTTCGGGTCCTTACTTTTAATCTTAGTCACAAGTGCCAAGGCTTCCACCGTTTTTTCGCGCGATGCATTTAATACCTCAAGAAATTTTGGTGCCGTAGCAGTCGTAATTCCTTTGCTTTTTTGAAGAGTTGAAACATATTTGTTGTAAATCAATACGCCTTCGTTGAACAGGCTTACTGCCTGATTGAAGTTTGCCGTTTCAGTTCCGACTTCTTCGCTGGCAATATGGTCTGACAGATTAGTGAGCCTTTCGCTGACAAGTTTATTGGCAGTACCTCTACGGGTAATTCGAAGTTTTTCTCGCTTCAGTTTTTCTTTGGTGCTTAGTGTTGGAAGCTGATTAATGGAGTCAGAAAAATTAAAACGACCAATTTTAGAAGTCTTTTCAAAATTATTATTGTCAAAGTCTTTGAATGAAATAGGATTGGATAAAAACTGCCAAATAGGGTCGAAGGGCATATGGGTTTTAATGAATTCATCAGGCAAAATCATAAACTGCATATCGCGGAATTGTCGGGTGAATTTATTGTTTTCAACAAAGCCGGCCGCAAAGGTAGCATCGATATTATAAAAGCGATTTTCAATTTTTACAGCATTCCAGGCGTGGCCTATCGGAAGTACTTTGCCATTCTGGCGGGTATATCCTTCAATGACGTATGATTGCACACCTACCGATTGGCAACAGGCCTGAAACAAAGCAGCATAATTGGCGCATACCCCTTTTCGTTTTTGGAGTGCTGCATCTACCAGTTCCTGCGGGTCGGAGTAGCTGTAGTTTGTACTTAGTTTGCTGACATCATAATCGATATTGTGAGTAATCCAAAAGTATATAGCGCGGGCTTTGTCGGTTGGCGTGGTGAGATTACGGGTAAGATATCGGGCTATGTCCTTTGCCGTTTTCAGGTTAGCGGGAACGGTTCCCGACTGTTTGTCAATCCGGCTATAGTTGGCACCAAGTGCCAAACCTATATGTACAGAAAGAAGAATAAGTATGATAAATCGTTTCATTGTTTAGGGTATTTTTTTTGTAAGAACGATTAAAATAGAAAAATAGCGTATTTCGTCCTGACTTATGGGCGGAAATACGCTATTTAAAATTATTTGCATGTCATGATTTAATCCGGAAATTCCATCAGAAATGCTTTGATAAAAGCATCGATGTCACCATCCATCACGGCATTTACGTTCGAAGTCTGGTAATTGGTGCGGTGATCTTTCACGCGGCGGTCGTCAAAGACGTAGCTGCGGATTTGCGATCCCCACTCAATTTTCTTTTTACCGGCTTCCACCACGGCTGTTGCGGCTCGGCGTTTTTCCAGTTCCAGTTCGTAAAGTTGCGATTTCAGCAAGCGGATGGCATTGTCTTTATTGCCAAACTGCGAGCGGCTCTCGGTATTTTCAATTACAATTTCGTCGGGCTGATTTGTTACCGGATTGACGAACTTGTAATGAAGACGTACACCGGTTTCCACCTTGTTCACGTTCTGACCACCTGCTCCCGAAGACCGGAAAGTATCCCAGGTCAACATACCCGGATTGACTTCAATCTCGATGGTATCGTCAACTAACGGAACTACGTATACCGAAGTAAAGGAAGTCATGCGTTTACCTTGTGCATTAAACGGTGATACGCGCACAAGGCGGTGTACTCCGTTTTCGCTTTTCAGATAACCGTAGGCCATTTCGCCTTCAATCTGCATAGTCACGGTTTTGATACCCGCTTCTTCGCCGTCCTGTAGGTTGGTGATTTCACATTTGTAACTCTGACGTTCACACCAGCGTTGATACATCCGGAAAAGCATCGATGCCCAATCCTGCGCTTCAGTACCACCGGCTCCGGCCACAATTTTAATGACGGCACCAAACTGGTCTTCTTCGTGCGAGAGCATGTTTTTCATTTCGATGGTTTCAATAATCTCCACCGCATGACGGTATGCTTCGTCCACCTCTTCTTCGCTCACTGCTTCTTCTTTATAAAAATCGAAAGCCAACTGAAGTTCGTCGGCAGCCGTTTTTACATCGTTGTAGCCGGTCACCCAGTTTTTCAGTTCTTTTACTTTGCGCATCTGAGCTTCAGCAGCTTTGGCATCGTCCCAAAAACCGGGAACCTGCGTACGCAATTCTTCTTCTTCTATTTGGATCAATTTCGTATCGACGTCAAAGATACCTCCTCAACGCGGACTCGCGTTCCAACACATCTTTCAGTTGGTCTATCGTTATCATTCTTTTTTAGTTTATAGGGTGAGTTTGTTTAATTTGCGTGTATTAATCAGAAAAACAGGCAGGGCGTAAATACGGTTATAAAACCAACTACGAAACCTGCAAGTACTTGTCCGGGCGTGTGTGCCTTGAGCTCCATGCGCGACAGAGCCACCAGAGCCGAGATAGCCAGCACGAGGCTAAACAGCCACACCGGATTAATGGCCATGCGTAAACAGGTGCCGAAGATGGCTCCTGTAAGGCCACCCATGCCCGAAGTGTGCGCGCTGATTTTCCATTTCAGGTTGATGAGCACAATGATAAAAATGGAAACTGCCGAGCCCATGCCCATGGCTACTATGAAAATAGGAAACTGGAGTGTACGCCACATAAATAAAGCCCAGAAAAAATAGGCCAGAAAAGAGAAAAGATACGGCATTGTGCGCTCTTCTTTTTTCGAAATAAACAGGTCGTGCACTTCGCCTCTTTTCATCATTAACCAGATAGGAAGCGCCGGAAGCACCCCCGTGAATATAAATGTTCCGATAATGGCCACTACACGCCAGATGGTGGGTAGTGCAATAAAAACATCCATATTCATCAGCAGCAACATACCGTAAGTGGGTATAAGCAGCGGTTGAAAAATGATGGAAATTATGTTGTGAAAAAAGCCCCCTAAATCCCCCTTGGGGGACTTAAAGTTAGTTCTTCTATTTGTTTCTGTTGGGATCATGTGTATTCTTTTTATATTCCAGTTTGTAATAATCAACAAAACTAGTGTCTACTATAACTCAGAGAAATTATAATAATTTTCAGATAATCAGTCTTTAAGTCCCCCAAGGGGGATTTAGGGGGTCGACATTAAATTTCTTTCCGCATACGTGCCACCGGAATATTCAGTTGTTCGCGGTATTTGGCCACGGTGCGTCGGGCAATGATATATCCTTTTGTTTTCAGGACTTCGGCCAGCGCATCGTCATTCCACGGTTTGCGCTTATCTTCATTTTCGATGCATTCGAGCAAAATCTGTTTGATTTCGCGGGTCGACACCTCTTCGCCCGAGTCGTTGGTCATGGATTCGGAGAAAAAGTATTTCACCGGAAAGATGCCAAATTCGGTTTGAATATATTTACTGTTGCTCACACGCGAAATCGTCGAAATGTCGTAACCCGTGCGGTCGGCAATGTCTTTCAGAATCATTGGACGCAGATAAGTATCATCGCCTTCGATAAAGAATTCGCGTTGAAAGTCCACAATCGCCATCATGGTGGTAAGCAAGGTTTGCTGACGCTGTTTGATGGCGTCGATAAACCAACGTGCAGAGTCGATCTTTTGTTTGACGAACATCACAGCATCTTTCATTTCGCGACTCTGGTTTTGCTTGTTTCCGGCAAAATCCTGAAACATGTCGTTGTAGGTACTGTTTACCCGCAACTCGGGGATGTTGCTGTTGTTGAGTGAAACGGTGAGTTGACCTTCGTCGTTTTCCAGATTAAAATCGGGGACAATGGTCGACATTGATTTTTCCAGAATGTTGCCACCCCAGGCGTTACCGGGTTTCGGGTTGAGGTGAATAATTTCGGTCATCACTTTTTTCAACATGGCATCATCCATGTCCAGTCCTCGTTGTATTTTATCGTAATGTTTCTTGGAAAACTCTTCGAAATATTCTTTTATAAGTTTAATGGCCAACAGAACCGAAGGCGACTGTTCTTTGCGTTCGAGCTGTAAGAGCAGGCATTCCTGCAGATTGGTGGCCCCTACACCCGCCGGGTCGAGTTGGCGCACCAACTGAATGACCTGTTTTATTTCTTCGTCGTTGGTTTGTACGCCGGCCTGGAACACAATGTCGTCTACCATGGCTTCGGCTGCACGACGCAGGTAGCCTTCGTCGTCAATATTGCCAATAACGTACTCGGTCAGCATACGGTCTTTTTCCGACAAATTCATCAGACCGATCTGATCTATCAGAAATTCGTGGAAGGTCATACCTGCCGAAAAGGGGATATCTTCGTGCTTATCGTCTTTCGACGTGTTGTTCGTCTTCAGTTTATAGTCCGGGATGTCATCGTCGGCCATGTATTCTTCCAACTCAAAATCATCGTTGTTACCACCATCTTCGGAGTTGAAATCATCGTCGTTTTCGGCCTCTTTATCCGTTTCCGCACCTTCTTCCAACGCCGGGTTCTCTTCCAATTCCTGACGTATACGCTCTTCAAGCTCTAAAGTTGGTACTTCGAGCATTTTGATAACCTGAATTTGCGCAGGCGATAGTTTTTGTTGTAGTTTTTGTTGTAATTGCTGCTTTAACATAAATGAAGTCTGTTATGGGTCGGCTTGCCAACCAACAATAGACCGCAAAGATACATTTTTTTTAGAAGAAAATAAAGGAAAATGATCGATGTTAGAATTTAAGCACAAAGGAAATAGGGTAGTAGCACTCGCTAAAGAGGGCTTCAGCAGGCAAAATGGTGCTGTTGCGTTTGCTGAGGCCCTCTGAGGTGTTTTTACTCAACCGATGATGTTGGGTGAGTTTATAGGTCGTGTCACCGGATAAATTTATCGGAAGCTAATACCCAGTCCGGCCGAGGCTGTCGCATATTTTTGTGCAACATACTGAGCGTTGAATGAAACAAGGCCAAATTTAAGGCGAAAGCCCAGCGTAGCATTGGCCATGGTTTCGGCTCCGGTTACTTTGATGGGGTCGGACACATTTTTAATTTGCATTTTATAGGTGCCACCACTCAGTACGGGGTCGCCCAGTGTTGGATAATTACCCACCATATCCAGATCAAAGTTCGTCTTAACCAGACCCACACCAATATAAGGAGTGAAGAACAATAATTTTTTAGAAATAACTAATCCAGCGGTAAAAGCTTTGGCAGTCATCGCCATGCCCTGCGTGCTGTAATCGTTCAGATTCGGATCGGCTATATAATCCATACCTTCGCTTACCAGCTTGTCGGGGGTAATCTGAGATGAGGTGGAAAATGCATATTTTACATTCATGTGGGTATAACCCACCAATACCGAAGCGTCGAATGGGAGGAGTTTTACACCCGGAATCCATTGTTTGATATTATGTTTTATGCCGACTCCCCACAATGATATTTTAGCGTCGGATACTGTTGTCCTTGGTACCCAGCGAATACTCAGGTCGTTGATAATAGGCAAGCCTATT
>JAATGT010000313.1 GCA_015654525.1 Bacteroidales bacterium | reverse complement strand
AACACGTTTGGAATACCGTGTATTGATAGATAAATCCAGTGGTAAAGTAACTCAAATACCAAGTACAGGTACTCAACAGAAAGCGAAAACGGTTGTTGCCAATTCTGGTTATATAAGTCCATACAATAAACCTCAGTTGCCTGAGATAGATCCACAGTTAAACCCTGCTTATAATTTTAATAGCCTGATTGAAGGTCATAGTAATAAACTTGCTCGCACCGCCGGTATTAGTATTGGTAACGAACCTGGAAAGAATATATTCAATCCATTATTCGTTTATGGTCAGTCGGGTGTTGGTAAAACGCACTTAGCAAATGCTATTGGAGTGATGACAAAACAATTGCATCCAGAGAAGCGGGTGTTGTATGTTTCGGCAAATACTTTTCAGATTCAATATACTGACGCTGTCAGAAGTAATACTGTTAATGATTTTTTGAATTTTTATCAAACAATTGACGTGCTAATTGTAGACGATATTCAGGAGTTTGCAGGAAAAACAGGAACGCAGAACACATTTTTCCATATCTTCAATCACTTGCATCAGACCGGAAAACAGCTGGTGTTAACCTCCGACCGTTCGCCTATTGTGATGGTTGGCTTAGAACAACGATTACTGACTCGCTTTAAATGGGGGTTATCAGCCGAAATTGAAAAGCCTGATTTTGATTTACGTAAATCTATACTTGAAAGTAAAATTTATCGGGATGGATTGGAAATCCCTGATGAGGTAGTTGATTTTATTGCTGAGCATGTAGTAGACAATGTTCGTGATCTTGAGGGTGTGCTTGTTTCACTTTTAGCTCATTCTACTTTAGCGGATATGCCGATTGATGTTACTTTGGCCGAAAAGGTTATCAGCCGCATTGTAAATATTACGAAAAAGGTGAATACAGTGGAGAAAATTCGTGACGTTGTGTGTGAATATTTCTCTTTGTCCATAGATGCGATTTCAACTAAAAGCCGTAAACGCGAAGTGGTTCAAGCTCGCCAGATAGCCATGTACTTGTCTAAGCAGTTGACAAAAAGTTCTTTGTCTTCAATTGGAAATACTATTGGTAAGCGAGATCATGCAACAGTTTTACATGCTTGTAAAATAGTTAATGATTTGATGGACTGTGATAAAAATTTCCGCTCTAGTGTTCGGGAGATTGAAGAAAAGCTCAAGCATTAATACTCTCGCATTGTGCGTATTACAATTGAATTGAGAATGAACTTTTTTTTAGCTGCTACTTAAAATAGCAGCTTTTTTTGTGCAACATCTTTGGGCTATTTCTATGAAAATAGGAAATAATGTTGTATTTTTACATCCGAAATTAAAACTAACAAACATGGTATATAAATTCACAATCCTATCCGACGAAGTCGACAATTTTGTGCGTGTAATAACAATTGACTCTGAAGCTACATTTTTCGATTTACATAATGCAATTCTTGATTCTGTAAATTATGAGAAAAATCAGATGACAACTTTTTTTATGTGTTCCGATAACTGGGAAAAAGGGCAGGAAGTGACTTTGGTGGAAATGGAATCAAGCTCGGAATACGATAACTTGGTGATGGAAGATACAAAATTGGAAGAATTATTGGTGGATGAACATCAAAAACTGCTTTACGTGTTTGATATGATGTCTGATCGAGTATTCTTTATGGAATTGACTGATATAATTCCGCGGAAAAATATGGATAAAGCAGTTTGCATATCATCCGAAGGCGATGCTCCGATACAAGTTTTAGCTGATGATGGGTTGACGATAATCCCCAAAGCCAGTCTTGATGAGAATTTTTACGGTGATGAAGATTTTGAGTTGGATGAACTGGATGAGGAAGGCTTTGGAGAAATGAATTTTGATGATAGTAGTTTGTTTTCTGAGGATCCAAAATTTTAACTAATTAAAAAGAAATTAGACAAAAGACAGAAAATAAACAAGTTTTATTTTCTGTCTTTTTATTTCAGACCAATACTCTTCAAATTCTTCTAGTAATATAATGACTGACTGTGATTGCATAAGATCTAATAATCAAACCCTCAAACCAATATTGCTAGTTCTTCTTGGTCCTACGGGTGTGGGTAAAACCAATATCAGCTTGCAATTGGCAGAATATTTCGGTTGTCCGATAATTTCTTCAGACTCGCGGCAGTTTTATCAGGAATTGAAGATTGGCACGGCTGCACCTACCGAAGTTCAATTGAGTAGAGTGAAACATTATTTTATAGGGTCACATTCAATTCACGATGAATACAATGCCGGACAATATGAGTTGGATACGATTCGATTGTTAGATGACCTGTTTAAGTTGAATTCAGTGGTGATGTTGGTAGGTGGCTCGATGATGTATATCGATGCAGTGTGTAATGGTATGGATGATATTCCGACTGTGGATGCGGAAACGCGCATTTTCTGGCAACAACAGTTTTCAAATTTTGGTCTGAAATTTATTCAGAATGAACTAAAGCGACTTGATCCGGTTCATTATGATCAGGTTGATTTACTAAATCCCAAGCGAATTATTCATGCTTTAGAAATCTGTAGTGTGACTGGCAAGCCTTATTCTAGTTTCAGAACGGGACAAAAGAAAGAGCGAAGTTTCGAGATCTTAAAAGTCGGATTAAATCGTCCGAGGCCGGAGCTGTACGAAAGGATCAATCTTCGTGTAGATGAAATGATGGTGGATGGATTACTCGAAGAGGCTAAACAATTTTACCAGTTCCGGCAATTGAATACATTAAATACGGTGGGGTATAAGGAACTTTATGAATACTTGGATGGCATCTGGACGTTGGACTTTGCAGTGAATATGATAAAACAAGATTCGCGTCGATATGCTAAACGCCAGCTTACCTGGTTTAATCGTGATAAAGAAGTGCACTGGTTTCATCCGGACGACGAACAACAAATCATGGAATTTATACAACATAAAACTATTTCAACTAATTTGTAAGATGATTATTAAAGAACATACTTCGCTGCAGCCTTATAATACTTTTGGGATTGATGTAAAAGCTGATTATTTTATAGAATATGAATCGATAGATGATTTGAAAGCTGTTTTAAATACTGAAGTAGCAAAATCAAATCCTGTTCTTCATATTGGTGGAGGAAGCAATCTGCTTTTTTTGAAAAATTATTCGGGAGTTATATTGCATTCGGCTATAAAATCAATAGAGAAAGTCAGGGAAGATGCTGATTCCGTTTTTGTGGAAGCTGGTTCTGGAGTGGAATGGGACGATTTTGTGGCTTATTGCGTAGATAATGGTTGGGGAGGGGTGGAGAACCTTTCTCTTATTCCGGGTGAAGTAGGTGCATCGGCAGTGCAGAATATTGGTGCGTATGGGGTAGAAGTGCAGGATGTGATTGAAGAAGTGAATGCCGTTGGGTTGCAAAGTTTGGAGGCACGCACTTTTAGTAACGCCGAATGTGGCTATGGTTATCGCAATAGCGTTTTTAAAAAGGAGCTGAAAGGGAAATGTATTATCACCTCGGTTGTATTCCGATTAGCAAAACAGCCATTGTTCAAATTGAACTATCAGCACTTGGAAGAAGAGGTTTTGAAAAATGGAGAGGTGACCCTGCATAATATTCGTAAAACTATTATTTCAGTTCGGGAAAGTAAACTTCCAGATCCTAAAGTTTCCGGTAACGCGGGAAGTTTCTTTATGAATCCAGTGATATCAAAAGAATCTTTTAATAAGTTGTTGCAGACATATCCTCAAATGCCTCATTATTTTGTTTCAGATACTGAAGAGAAAATCCCTGCGGGGTGGTTGATTGATCAGTGTGGTTGGAAAGGACGGCAGATTGGCAATGCTGGTGTGCACGATAAACAAGCATTGGTGTTGGTGAATAAAGGCGGAGCGACGGGAGCGGAAATTGTGCATCTGGCAGAACAGATACAGGCTTCGGTAAAGGATAAATTTGGAATTTTACTGCAGCCAGAGGTGAATTATATCTAGGTGTAGCTCGCTTCGCTCGCTGTTATTTGCTTTCGGCGATATTTACTTTGTGTTATTAGCTTCGCTGTTATTATGCTCCCTTCGGTCGCGTTATTTTATAATAGAACGCGACCGAAGGGAGCTAATATCTATGAATATCGCCAAAGGCAAATATCACGAAGTAAATAACGCGTAGCAAAGTTTATTTGAATATCTTTCTTCTGTTCAGTTCAGCCTGATATTTTTTTGCATTTACCTGATGTTCTTCCCAGGTTGCTGCAAATTTATGCTCACCATTCAAGGTTTCGGATGCACACATATAAATGTAATTGTGATGCGTGTAGTTTAAAACGGCATCAATACCTTTCTCAGATGCTACGCGGATAGGACCGGGAGGTAAACCGTGATTGCGATAGGTGTTGTAAGGCGATATTTTCAGAATATGTTTAATGAGTATTCGTTTCAGACCGAAATCACCTACGGCGAATTTT
>JAATGT010000274.1 GCA_015654525.1 Bacteroidales bacterium | reverse complement strand
CGTTCGGAATGACAATCAATGTTTTATGTTTTGGGATGGGGTCGATTGGCAGCGAAGCCGCCAACCGACCCCATCCCTTACAAAGAGAATGTAATAATCTGTCATTCTAAACGAAGTGAAGAATCTACTGTTTTTTACCGGACAATACTGATACTTAGTATTCAAAAATCGAAACTGGAGCAAAAACCGGAGCAGAGGGTAAAGAAAAAAGGTCTGTCAAACATTGTTCCAACAGACCTTTTTTTCATTACTTACTATTATTTTAAAAGAGCATAATCAATCACTTCCATAATATCATTTACAAAATGGAATTTGAGCCCTTTTAAATAGACCGGTTTAATTTCATCAATGTCTTTTTGATTGTCGGCACACAAAACAATATCAGTGATACCGGCACGCTTGGCAGCCAGAATTTTTTCTTTGATTCCACCCACGGGAAGTACCTTGCCACGCAAAGTAATTTCGCCCGTCATAGCCAGATTTTTGCGTACTTTACGTCTGGTAAAAGCCGAAACCAAAGCTGTAGCCATAGTGACACCTGCCGAAGGACCATCCTTCGGAATAGCCCCTTCAGGAACATGGATGTGTACGTTCCAGTCTTCGAAAAGTTGGCTGTCAATACCCAATTGATCTGCATGTGCCTTTATATATTCCAAAGCCAGCATAGCCGATTCTTTCATTACATCTCCCAGATTTCCGGTAAGAGTCAAATGTGGCGATTTGCTTTTGCTCAGGCTCGACTCTATAAACAAAATCTCGCCTCCTACCTGCGTCCAGGCGAGACCTGTTACCACACCGGGATATTCATTTCCCTGATACTTGTCACGACTGTAGCGCGGAGCACCCAGGTAAGTCTTCAGGTCATCGGCACTCACTTCCACATTATATGCTTCCTTGGTAGCCACATTTTTTGCGACCTTGCGCATCAGTCCGGCTATCTGTCTGTTCAACTCTCTGACCCCCGACTCGCGAGTGTAAGCATCAACCAGATTATTTAGTACAGGTTTTGAAATACTAAAGTCAGTATCTTTTAATCCATGATCTGCCAGTTCTTTGGGTACCAAATGGTGACGGGCAATTTCCACCTTTTCTTCCTGCGTGTAACCACTTACTTCAATCAACTCCATTCTATCCAGCAATGGACGTGGAATAGTGCTCAAGTTATTGGCAGTGGCAATAAACAGCACCTTCGACAAATCAAAATCAATATCCAAATAATTGTCGTGGAAAGCTGTGTTTTGTTCGGGATCCAGTACTTCAAGCAAAGCCGACGAAGGATCACCTTTATAATCGGTTGTAATTTTATCAATCTCATCGAGCACAAAAACCGGATTGGCCGATTCGGCTTTTTGGATATTCTGCATAATTCGTCCCGGCAAAGCTCCTATATAAGTCCGACGATGACCGCGGATTTCAGCTTCATCGTGCAATCCACCCAGCGAAACACGCACGTATTTTCGGTTCAAAGCAGCCGCAATGGATTTACCCAACGATGTTTTTCCAACTCCCGGAGGGCCATATAAGCAAATAATTGGCGATTTCATATCGCCCTTTAACTTCAGCACAGCCAGGTGTTCCAAAATCCGATCTTTCACCGTGTCCATGCCAAAATGATCTTTGTTCAACGTTTTCTGAGCATTCTTTAGGTTGAAATTATCTTTGGTATATTCATTCCATGGCAAATCAAGCATGGTTTCTATATAATTCAGTTGGGTAGAGTAGTCAGGCGAATGCTGACTCATGCGTTCAAGTTTCTTTAATTCCTTATCAAAGATCTTTGCCGTAGGTTCACCCCACTTCTTTTCTTTGGCGCGTTCCCTGAAGTCAGCTACTTCCTGCTCTACTGAGCCACCACCCAATTCGTTTTGGATGGTTTTCATTTGCTGCTGTAGAAAATATTCACGTTGCTGTTGATCAATGCCTTCTTTTACCTTGTTCTGAATAGACATCTTGATTTCAAGCAACTGAGCTTCTTTGTTCAATAATTCCAGCAACTGATAGGCACGAGTCATGATATCGTCGATTTCCAACAAACGCTGTTTTTCCTTTACGCTCAAGCCGAAGTTAACGCAAACGTAATTGATCAGAAATACCGGATTTTCAATATTTCGGATAGCAAAACCCATTTCGGGAGAAATAGCTCCTGAATCGTTGATTATATTGATGGCCAAATCCTTTATCGACGACACTAAAGCCCCAAAAGATCCATCAACCAGATCGGGCAAAACATCGTCCAGTAAATCCACTTTGGCTTTCATATACGGTTTGGTTGAATCCAACTCTCCCAAGCGAAAACGTCGTTTGCCTTCAAGAATTACCGTGGTTGAGTTGTCGGGCATTTCTAAAATACGCACCACACTGGCCACTGTTCCCAGAGGAAATAACTGATCGATGGTCGGATCATCCTGTTTTTTGTCTATCTGGGAACAAACTCCGATCAGCGCATCATTCTCATGTGCCTCGCGTACCAGCTTCAATGATTTTGACCGGGCTACAGACACTGGAAGAAGTACCCCCGGATAAAGAACCATGTTTCGCAACGGGAGGATAGGAAGGATGTCGCCTGAAATAATGTTCAGATCGTACGAACGTTCATCTAATGAAATTATAGGAAACATATCGGACGAGCCCAACATATCATCAGAAAACAAATTGTCAAAAGGATTGCTCATTATATTACGGATATTATACTGCCAATATGGCAAAAATTCGAATTTTACGATTATACAGAATAGAACAGAATGACTAAAGCATTTATAAAAAGATTTTTAGCTATTTTTTAGTTCGTTTTCTACGCTTTATTTCAATTGCTATGCCAAAAAATAATGAAACCTACTGTGGTTTTAATCAATAAACAGTACTTTTGCAAATTCTATTCCTCTAATTGAAATTTATTTCGGTATAGCGATTGCCGAAAGAGAGGAAATCGAAAACGGGAAAACGAAACTTTAGCTAACTATAGAAACAGGCATTCTCCAAAACTATTTTTTGTATGAAAACTTTCCATTTTTATTCTATATTGATAGCTGTCATCTTCACATCAGTATCGTGTAAAAACTCCGGCCGTGCCATCTTTAACTCTATTCCTGATTATAATCAGATTGATACTGCAATATTAAGCTCGGCCATCAAAGCTCACTTTCAGGATTCCAAGCGCACAGAGCCTGCTGCTAAATGGACGAAACAATGGTATTCTACTCACAGCTATCAACCTATCTGGACTAGGCAACCTATCAATTCATTCAAGCTTGATACCTTACTTCTGTTTATATCACAGGTACAAGAGCATGGACTCCGCCCGGAACAATTTGGGTTTAAAACTATTTTATCGCTGAAAAAGCAGCTTGTCAAACAAAAGCTGAACTACAACCAACTAGCCGAACTTGAATTGACCGCTTCAAGGGTATATCTCGAATATTGCGGAGGACTCCGCTTTGGCTTTATTAATCCGAAAAAGACCTGCCCGAATTATTATTTTCAAACCTTGCAGATCAACGGGACTTTTACCAACAGCTATTTAAAAGGAATAGCCAATTATTTGTTCATACACTTGTCAAAGGCTCAGCCTACCGACGAAAATTACAGGGCTTTACAAAAGCTAAAGAAAGGGCTCAGAAACAATCCGGACTCAACACAATACGTCGACAAAATAAATGTAAATCTCGAACGTTTACGCTGGAAAATAAAATCTCTTGGCTCTAAATATATACGTGTCAATGTGGCAGATATGACATTGACTGCCTTTAGAAACGACAGTGTGGCCTTAAAGATGAAAGTGGTAGTGGGTAAAACCCCTCATAATCGTACTCCATTTCTGCAAAGCAGCATATACCAACTAATTATAAATCCTACCTGGACAATTCCCAGCAGCATTGTAGTAAAAGAAATTGCAAAGCTCGCTCTAACACACGAAGATTATTTTGAACGACATAACATCCATGTTTACCGACATGGGGACGAAATTGACCCAACTACTATCGACTGGTCAAAAGTAAGTAAAACCAACCAACCCTACAAACTAATACAAGCTTCGGGAAGCAATAATTCATTGGGACGAATCAAGTTCGTTTTTGGTAATCGGTTTAGTGTGTATTTGCACGATACCAATGCCAAAGCAGCATTTTATCGGAGTAACAGGGCACTTAGTCATGGTTGCGTGCGGGTGGAAAGGCCTTTAGAGCTTGCCTCTTTCTGTTTGGCAGACGTAAAACCCGACAACCTCAAAAAAATAGAAAAGAAAAATCTGTTGCTGGATAAAATCCGTTATTCTATGGACCTCAATGTTGTGAGTGCTATAGGTCGAGACTCACTGGGTTCTAATCCAAAAGGTATGAAAATAAGCCGAATAAGATTAAGCCCTTGTATCCCCGTTTTACTCGATTATAATACGTGCTTTCGGAATGCAAGAGGTGAAGTTCAATTCAGGGACGACATCTACAAAGTAGATAGCGTACTAAGCCGGCGACTCAAAAATTTATAACAATCACATCTTTTACTTGAAGTTTTGTCCGAATGATTTGCCGGTCATTTCATCTATTTTTACCCGCCACACTTTGACGTTTTCCAATGCAGGCTTTGAATATTTAAAAGGACGATCGGTATAATTTTTCATTGTGATGTTCATAGCTTCTTCCTTTTCGTCTGAATTTTCGATAAAGGTGACACTACCTTTGCAAAGCACACTTTTAGCGAGCATACTGTAGCTGCAAGCTACATCGGGGTGCTGATAAACCAGTTTCCCGTCTGTGCAAAAAGTTACGCAAACGCGATTATTCAGAGCCAGTAAATCCAGATGTTTGCCATGTGGCCCTGAGTGGAGGATAATCTCATTGTCTGAATATCCAAAATTCATTGGAATTACATATGGGGAGCCGTCAGCCTCTGTAATTCCCACAAAACATATATCACTGTGCGTTATAACCGACTCTAATTCTTCTTTTTCTACAATATAACTGGTTCTCATAGGATAATCTCATTTTTCTGCACAAAAGTAGGGAAAAGACGGCAAAACCCGAATAGAATTATCAATTTTGATTCATAGGAAGTTTCTTTTTCTGAAAAATATTTGTGTTTATACCACTTTCATTTATTTGTATTATGTATATCTTTGTAAAATAAATTAAAACTCAAATTCATGAAAAAATCACTCATTCCCTTTGGTTTTCTGATAATATTTAGTTTCTCCGGATTCGCACAAGCTGATAAAATAATCGGGAAATGGAAAACAATCGACGATAAAGATGGTAGTGCTAAATTTATTGTCAGTATTTATAAAACTGCTACCGGAAAATATTGTGGTAAAATTGAAAAACTCTTCAAAGATCCGGAAAAACGTTGCACCGAATGCGAAGGATCAAAAAAGGATCAACCTATTGCAGGTATGATCGTAATCAATGATATGATTGAAAAAGACGGTAAGCTGACCGGTGGAACAATACTGGATCCGAAAACAGGTAAAATCTATAAGTGTAACATGACACTTGATAAAAGTACTGAAAAGCTAAATATCCGTGGATCATTGGATAAGGGTGGCTGGATTGGTCGAACACAAACGTGGATTCGCATTAAATAAATACATAGTGATTAAGATGTAGTTCTCTATGCACTACCACAAAATTCAATGAATTGGTTAAATGTGGTTAATTCGATAAAAATACATAGGAAATGTGTTGTACAACATAAAAAAACACTTTACATTTGCATTGTGTTTTTCATGGTATTAGATTTAAGGTTAATTAAAGATTGGGTTGTCGCGAGACAACCTATCTTGTTTTATACAACTCTCTATCAAAATGAACACGACTTCTAACCGAATTATACACCAGTGCCACCTCTTCTTTCTGTAAGCTTGTAAAAATTGTTTGCGGCTTCTCGATATTCTTCTTCCAATTAATTTCTTTCTAAGTTTTATTCAATGTAAAGGTTATTCACCGTCAGTTCAGAATGGAAAAATAGAACTGTAACTAACTTTACGATACAACAGATGAAAATAGAAAAGAAGAAAATGCTTTGCAAGAACAGTAAAATTGGATAAGGGAAGATTGATAAAGTATAAATGCATTGTGTCTTTGTCAGAATACGATTCAGAGCTGTCAAAAGTCACAGAGAATTTGTCGGAAGTCACAGGGCTTCTTTCAGAAATGAGAGGAGATTAGTCGGAAGCTTCAGGGTTTCTTTCAGGAATGGGAGGGGATTAGTCGGAAAGCACAGGGGACTTGTCGGAAGCCTCAGGGGGTTAGTCGGAAGTCACAGGGTTTCTTTCAGGAATGGAAGGAAATTAGTCGGAAAGCACAGGGAGTTTGTCAGAAGCCTCAGGGGGTTGGTCAGAAGTCACAGGGTTTCTTTCATGAATTGGAGGGGATTAGTCAGAAAGCACAGGGAACTTGTCGGAAGTCTCAGTAACCTGAAATTGATTAAACGAAAAAGAGTTCTGTAGAAAGACGGGTCTATTCAATAAACTGTGTCAAAAAAGGG